>JANPDB010000669.1:0-11277 GCA_031431255.1 Acidimicrobiia bacterium
CTCGTCGAGGGCCTCGCCGACGCTCGGTTGGACGAATGCCTCGCCGGTATGGGTCACGCGACCGTCGTCGGTCTCCGTGATCGTGTAGACGACCCGCTCGCCCAGGTCGAGTGACACCGGCTCGCCGATGTTCGGCCCACGAAGAGCGAGGCGTCCGAATGCGACACCATCTGACCACCGGCGCACGCGTCGGGGCACACCGAACGCATCGCCCGGAGTGAGGTCCACGGTGACCGTCGGCCGGCCGCTCCGACCGGTAAGTATACGTACGATTGTTCCCCGGACGAGATGATCGGTGACTTCGACCGATCCGTCGCGGTCGTGGACCACGGTCGAGACGATGGGTGCACCGGACGGGTCCATGGACTGCGAACCATCCCGTGCCCGGAGACTCGGCCGCACCCGGACGGCGCCGCCGTTGGGCGCGTCGAGCAGCGCGAAAAGCGACGCCGGTGCGTCGAGGGCCCCCGGACACCACCAGTCGACGGTGGCGTCGGTGTCGATGAGGGCGACGGTCTCGCGGTCGCCGATGGCACCGTGGTGCCGGAGCATCACCCGCTGATCGAGACGAGTTCGACGCGAAGCTTGCCCCGCGGGGCGTCGTACTCCACGATGTCGCCGACCTTGTGTCCGAGGAGCGCGGAGCCGAGCGGCGAGGAGGGCGACATCACGTCGAGGCCCTCGCGGCGCTCCTCGATGGAGCCGAACAGGTAGCGAACGGTTTCGTCGTCAGCATCGCCTTCGTAGCGGATCTCGACGACGACACCCGACGTGACGGAGGAGGTGTCGATGGAGTGCACGATCTCCGCGCCGTCGAGGATGGCCAGGATCTGCTTCATCCGGCCATCCATCTTCCCCTGCTCCTCCTTGGCAGCGTGGTAGTCGCCGTTCTCCTTCAGGTCGCCCAGCTCGCGTGCGGCTTCGATCCGTCGGGCGATGTCGATCTTTCCGCGGGTGGAAAGATCGTCGAACTCCGTCTTGAGACGGTCGTAGGCCTCGCGGGACAGCTTGGTACTCACATCGGAGAGGTTACCGGTGCTCGGCCGCATCTGTGCCGGAGACGGGTGGGTCCGCGTAGGCTCGCTCGCCGTGAACACGACGGCAGGCTCGAACAAGACCCATCGCATTGCAGTGCTCGGCGGCGATGGGATCGGTCCGGAGGTGACGGCGGAGGCCTTGAAGGTGGTCGCCGCCACGGGCGTCGTGCTCGACACCGTCGACTACGACCTCGGCGGCCGCCGCTACGCCCGCACCGGTGAGATTCTGCCCGACAGCGTGCTCGACGAGCTTCGCGGCTTCGACGCGATCTTGCTCGGGGCGATCGGGACGCCCGCTGTTGCCCCGGGCATCCTCGAGCGAGGCCTGTTGCTCAAGATGCGCTTCGAACTGGATCTTTTCATCAACCAGCGGCCCTTCCTGTTCCCGAAGAACAACGTCGACTGTGTCGTGATCCGCGAGAACACCGAAGGGACCTACGCCGGTGAAGGTGGGTTCCTGCGCAAGGGCACGGCGCACGAAGTCGCCACGCAGGGGAGCGTGAACACCCGGATGGGCGTGGAGCGATGCGTTCGCTACGCCTTCGAGCTGGCCCGTTCACGCACGCGCAAGCACCTCACGCTCGTGCACAAGACGAACGTCCTGCAGTTCTCCGGTGACCTCTGGCAGCGCACCTTCAACGAGGTCGCCGCCGAGTATGTCGATGTCGCCACCGCGTACAACCACATCGACGCGGCGTGCATCTACTTCGTCGAATCGCCGCAGCGCTACGACGTCCTCGTGACCGACAACCTGTTCGGCGACATCATCACCGACCTCGCGGGAGCGGTGTCCGGTGGTGTGGGGTTGGCCTCGAGCGGCAACCTCAACCCGGCGCGCACCGGGCCATCGATGTTCGAACCCGTCCATGGTTCGGCGCCGGACATCGTCGGAACCGGCAAGGCCGATCCGCGAGCGGCGATCATCAGCGCGGCGATCATGCTCGATTTCCTCGGTGAAGCTGCGGCCGCCGCCCGGATCCGTTCGGCGATCGATGCAACCCTTGCGCCCAGTTCGACGATGCCCGCCGGCCCGACGACGGCCATCGGCGATCACCTCGCCTCGCTCGTCTGAGGCCGAACACCTCCCAGCGGCCTTCGGAGGTGTTCAGCCCCCATATACGGGGGCAACCTCTCTCCCAGTGTGGACAGGTCACCGGTGTTGCGAGCGGTCGAGCGGAGCGAGCGGCGCAGCGCCGGGCGAACAGAGGGGCAACCTCTCTCCCAATGGTCAGTGGGCGGTGACCAGTGAGGTCAGGGCGGTGAGCTGGTCGCCGACGTTTACCACGTGGCCGATCACGATGGTCGCTGGATTGGCGATGCGGGCGTCGGGGAGTTCTGCGAGAGTCGTGCGAACGATGCGCTGGGCCGGGGTAGTGGCCCGTTCGATCATGGCGACGGCGAGGTCGGGTGAGGCGCCGCCGGCCAGGAGGAGGTCGACGTAGCTCTGCCGGTTGGCCACCCCCATGAGCACCACGACGGTGCCGCCGGCGCCGAGGAGCGGCGCCATGGCCGACCACTCGGGCGCGTCGTGGCCGTCGCCGCAGGTTCCGGTGACGATGGTGACGCTCCGGGCCACGCCACGTTGCGTCACCGGGATGTTGGCGGCCGCCGGTGCGGCGAGCGATGACGACACCCCCGGAACCACCGTGAAGGCGATGCCGGCCTCGGCCAGCGCAAGCGCCTCTTCGCCGCCGCGACCGAAGACGAAGGGATCGCCACCCTTCAGGCGCACGATTTCGCGGCCGTCGCGGCCGAGATGCACCAACAGCGCGCTGATGAGTTCCTGCGGGGTCGACTTCCCGGGTGCCTTGCCCACATTGATCAGCTCGGCCGAAGGGGAGGCGAGCGCCACGATGGCGGCGTCGGCCAGACGGTCATAAACGATGACATCGGCGGACTGGACGAGGCGGAGGGCTCGGACGGTCAGCAGGTCGGGATCTCCGGGGCCGGCGCCGACGAGATGGACGGTCACTCGTCGTCCCCGTCACCGTCGGGAGTAGCCGCCACAGCCGCGCTGCGTCGACGAGGTGCCGGGATCGGCAGCAACTCGGACAGCTTCTCGACTCCGACGCGATGGGCCCAGTCGCCGAACGACTCGTGTGCCCCGGAGGAGGACGCCGCGGCGTATTCGGCAACGACGGGCTCGAGCGTCCGCGTGAGGTCGCGGAGTTCGACGTCGGTCGCCAATCGCACACCGAGGCGTTCCCCGCCGGGGGAGCCGCCGAGGTAGATGTCGCTCGTCTTCTTGGTCCGGCCGACGATACCCAGCTCCGCGGTGTAGGGACGGGCGCAACCGTTCGGGCAGCCCGTCATGTGCAGGCGGATGTTTCGCGTGATGCTATGTGCACTGAGCAGTGACTCGACCTCGTCGACGATGCCGGGAAGGATGCGTTCGGCCTCGCCGAGAGCCTGCCCGCACGTGGGGAGGGCGGGGCACGCAATAGCGAGGCGTTCGACCGGGCCCAGATCAACGGCGAGCCGCACTCCATAGGTGCGCAGAATATCGTCGACGTTGGAGCGGTCGTCGTAGGCCACGCCGCAGAGGAGTACGTCCTGATTCGGAGTGATGCGCACTTCAGCGACATGGGCGGCAATCGCTTCGCGCAGTGCCGTGCGCAGCTTGACGGCCTCGGTGTCCCGTACTCGGCCCGACGGCACCCGAACGCCGAGGAACCAGGTTCCCTCGTTGTCGGCGTGCCAACCCAGATGGTCGTGGATCAGGTCCCACGCGGGGAGCGTCGGCACATCGTGAAGCGGTGCGCCGAGCCGACCTTCGACCTCCGCCCGGAACCACGACTCGCCACGGTCGGCGAGGAGGTACTTGAGGCGGGCGCGTCCGCGGTCACCCCGGTCGCCATGGTCCCGGAAGACGGTGACGACGGCTTCGACCGTGCGCATCAGATCGGGAGTGGCGACCCAGCCGAGCGGTGTGGCCAGCCGTGGGAACGTGTCGTCCGGTCGGGCGTGGGACTGCCCTTGGCCGCCGCCGACAAACACCGCGTACCCGTCGACACCGTCGACTGCGATGGGCACGAGGCCCACGTCGTTCGACAGCACGTCGACGCAGTTGTCGCCGGGCGGGGCGACGGCGATCTTGAACTTGCGGGGAAGGTAGGTGTCGCCGTAGATCGGTTCGACGCCGGTTGCGCCGTTGTCGCCGAAGGACATCGCCTGCTCGCCGTCGAGCCAGATCTCGACGTACGCCGTGGTCCGCGGGCGGAAGTGGTCGGCCAGGGCCGCGGCGACTCCGGTGAGTACGTCCGGGTCGCGTCCGGCGAGCGGCGCTGGACAGGCACAGACGTTGCGGACGACATCGCCACAGGCGGCGAGTGTGGTGAGCAGCTCGGCATGGACGGTAGCGATGAGATGGCGCAGGCCGGCCTTCGGAACGGTGTGGTACTGGATGCCCTGGCGGGTGGTGAGGCGCAGCGCACCGTCGGCCACCTCGTCGCTGACCCGATCGAGGGCCGCCCACTGCTGGGGTGTGACGACGCCACCGGGGATCGCCACACGGATCATGCAGGAATACGCCAGCTGCTCCCGCTTGGCGGCGAGGGCCTTGCGGCGGTCGCGGTCGTCCTGCTGGTAGAGCCCGTGGAACTTGATGAGGTGGGTACTGTCGGTCGTGAACGGGGCAGCCGCGTCGTGCAACTCGGCGATCAGTGTTCCGCGGAGATGATCGCTGATGGCTTTGGCCGCCTCGACCGGCGTGCCGACCCCGGGGCCCGAGGTCGTGAGCGTCGTTCGCTCGGCCGGCGGAGGTAGGGAGGACGATGACCCGGACACGGCCGTCCATCCTACCGGAAAACCCGACTATCCCTATCGGGAATAGGTCGTGGCGCTCGATCGTACCGATCCGCGCATCGAAACCCACGCTCGTCCGCGGTGTCACGTGTCGGCACCGTTGCGACTGGGAGACTGGGGTCGTGCAGGTGAGCGCCCGAGCTGAATATGCCGTCCGAGCTGCAGTCGAGCTGGCCCGGCTTCCCGCGCACCGGGCGATCTCGGCCGAACGGGTGGCCATGCAGGCCGACGTGCCCGCCAAGTTCTTGGAGGCAATCCTCACGGACCTTCGCCACGGCGGGATCGTGGTGACCCAGCGGGGTGCTCAAGGGGGGTGTCGCCTAGCGCGACCGGCCGATCAGATCACGGTTGCCGAAGTCTTCGCGGCCGTGGAGGGAACGCCAGGGCAGGTGCGGGGACTGGCGCCGACCGAGGTGACCTACCCGGACGGCAACGAGGCGGTCCGCCATCTGTGGATGGGTGTGCAGGCGTCGGTCCTGCGAGTGCTTTCGAGCGTCACGCTCGCCCAACTGGCCGATGACCGGCTTCCGCCATCGATCGCCCGACTCGCAGGAGAGGGGTGACCCGCCCGTAAATACCCCTTGCCGATAGGAATTGTCGGGTTTATAGTGATGGGCGTGGAAGCGACAGGCCCCAACACCCGAATGAACCTCGATCTGCGAGTCGCCCCGACGGGCTCGGCCCCTGGTGCCCCGGCTGAGACCGACGCTGGCCGCAGGCTTTTGGTCCGAGCGCTTCTCGCCGTCGCGATCATCGCTGCCGTGGTGTGGCTCGTGGCGGCACCGTCGACGCCCGCCCTGATCGCCGTCATCTCTGCCGTGATCGCCGTCATTGGATGGTCCGACGGACCCGATCACGATCTGTCTGTCTGAGGCTGCGCCGGGAGCGGCCCACGGCGCCGGTTGATCGGGGCGCCGCCCACACCTACTGTCGTTGACCCGACATGCCGGTGCGAAGGAACTCATGAAGATGACGTTGAAGAAGCGCGCGCTTGGGGTGTTCGCGGTCGCCGCCGTGGGCGGGAGCTTCGCACTGTCCGCGGTCGATAGCGCCCTCGCCGGCCCGGCCGATCCCGTCACCGCCGGCATCGCTGCCTACTTCCCTGACTCGCCCGCGAACCGTGGAGCGATCACCGGTCGTTCGGGAATCGGGGTGGTGGTCATGAACACGCTGCAGTCGCCGGGAGCCGCAGCGGCCGTGGCTGACTACAGAGGCGCCGGGAAGCGGGTGTTCGGCTACTTTGCCGCCGGCTACGCCCCGAGCGGGGCAAACGGCATTTCGCCGAAGTCGCTCTCGCAACTGCAATCGACGGCGAACTCGATCCTCACGACCTATCCGACCATCGACGGTTTGTTCCTCGACGAGGTCCTGAACAACGACTCGGCCGGGTGTGCCGCGCCGGCGGCCTTCTACGCCGGCTTCTACAGCTGGTTCAAGTCGGTCTACCCGGCGAAATCGCTGATCCTCAATCCAGGCACCGCCCTGTGCTCCGCGTTCGCCGGCGCGGCCGACATCTTCCTGATGTACGAGAACCGGCTCGGGTTCTACCGTTCGGCGTTCGAGCCGTACTTCGCCCTGACCGACTTCGACTGGATCCGCGCCCTCCCGAACTCGCAGGTGTGGTCGATCATCTACGGGGTGCCGGTTGCCGATATGGCCGGACTGCTCGACGAAATGGCCGGCTATGCCGGAATTGTCACGGTGCTGTCCGACAACGCCGGCCATCCGTACAGCAACGTTCCCCCGGCGGTCGAACTCGACATCTTGAACAATCGGGCTCTCGGGGTTGCCCTGCCGACGACCACCACGATCGTTGGAGCAACGACGACCACCGTTGTGTCGGTACCGGTCGACGGTGGTGGTGGTCTCCTCCTCGTCCCTCCAGCGCCGGTCGCCCTGGCCGCGACGACGTCGACCGTTGCCTCTACAACTGTTCCACCGACGACGAGTCCCGCGACGACAACATCAACGACGCCCTCGACCACCACGCCGACCACCACGGCGCCGGCAGCCGCCACCGCGGTCGTTCTTCCGTTCCCGCCGACGAAGGCGAAGAAGCCGGTCCCGCGCTACGTCTCGCAGAGGGTGACCCGCTGCCGTACGACCATCACCAAGTTGGGCAAGAAGACACGGACGTGCAAGAAGATCACGATTCGCGTGCTCGTTCGCTGACCACGAGCAGCACAGGCCCTCGGCTCGGCTCGCCGTCGCCACTCGTTCGGCGGCTCGTGGAAGACTGATCCATCATGGCTGCGCCTCGCTTCGTTCCGGTTGTTCCCGTCGGTGGCTTCCGAGATGGCGAGCATCTGCCGCCCGCTCTCGAGTGGACGACGGACCGGCCGGGCGAGGTTCGTACGGGGCAGCCGTCGGGCCGCAAGCTCGGAAGTCCGGGTCCGGACCAGGGCTACGCGATCAAGTTGGCGAACCTGTTCCACGGCCGGCTCCGACTGGCCGAGGGCGAGCACGAGCACGACGTGATGTCGGGTTGTCTCGCCGTCGCGATGAAGCGGTCGTCGATCTTCGGCCGGGCGCCGGTGATCCACGACCTCGATGTTGCGTTCTCGGTGTTCGGCTTCCTCGGAGACGACCCGGCGCCGGCCGACCTGATTCGTATGCGCGCGTCTTTGTTTGAGGCTGCCGGCCATCACTACGAGGTGCAGCGTCACATCGCCGACCTCGTGCCGGAATCGACGCTACGCCTCGCTCCCGCAGAGGTCCGTCAGCTCCAGCGCATCGACGGCTGGCAGAAGCTGCTCGCCGCCTGACGGTTGACGGCGGCTGAATCCTCTGGCACGCTAAGGACCAATCCTCTTCGGTGCTGCGCTTCTCTGCTGCGCTCCGACTGCTCGCAACACGAGTCTCACGTTCAACCGAATCCCACGACGGAGCAACATGACGTTCTCTCACGGACTTCTTCTTCTCACCTAGGCGAGCCCGACATACGGTGCTCGCCCGAACCCCTGTGCCTGATGGCCGGGGGTTTTTCATTTGTCGACATACATTTCTGACGATCCCACACGAACCTCGTAGACCAAGGACCTCACGCAATGCCTCCCCAGCCCGTCACCCCGAAATCGATGCCCTTCGACAAGTACCGGCCCTACCCCGAGGTTCCGCTCCCCGACAGGACGTGGCCCGCGAAGCGGATCACCAAGGCGCCCCTGTGGTGTTCGGTCGATCTTCGGGACGGCAATCAGGCGTTGATCGATCCGATGGATCCGAGCCGCAAGCTGAAGATGTTCGAGACACTCGTGCAGATGGGATTCAAGGAGATCGAGATCGGCTTCCCGTCAGCCAGCCAGCCCGACTTCGACTTCACCCGCCTGCTCATCGAGAAGGACCTGATCCCCGACGACGTCACCGTCCAGGTGTTGGTGCAATGTCGCGAGGAACTGATCGAGCGCACCTTCGAATCGCTCATCGGTGTGCCGAGTGCGATCGTGCACTTCTACAACTCCACGTCGACGCTGCAGCGTCGTGTCGTGTTCGGTCTCGATCGTCCGGGCATCACCGGCATCGCCACGCAGGCCGCTCGCGTGTGCGAGCGCTTCCGTCACTCGGTAGGAGGCTCGTCGAACATCCGCTACGAGTACTCGCCCGAGAGCTTCACCGGAACCGAGATCGACTACGCGCTGGAGATCTGCAACGACGTGATCGCGTCCATCGATCCGTCGCCCGATTGGCCACTGATCCTGAACCTGCCCGCCACCGTGGAGATGTCCACACCGAACATCTACGCGGACCTCATCGAGACCTTCGACCGGAACGTCGATCGTCGCGATTCGGTGGTCATCTCGCTGCACCCGCACAACGACCGCGGCACCGGCGTCGCTGCTGCCGAGCTCGGCATCATGGCCGGGGCTGATCGCATCGAGGGAACCCTGTTCGGCAACGGAGAGCGCACCGGCAACCTCGATCTGGTGAACGTTGCCCTGAACCTGATGGCCCAGGGCGTCGATCCGGAGCTCGACCTGTCCGATATCGACAAGCTGCGCCGCGTGGCGGAGTATTGCAACCGCCTGCCGGTGCATGAGCGCCATGCCTACGCGGGTGACCTCGTCTACACGAGCTTCTCCGGGTCCCACCAGGATGCCATCAAGAAGGGTTTCGCAGCTCTCTCGCACCCGTCGGACTACGCCGAGTGGGCCGTGCCGTATCTGCCGATCGACCCGGCGCACGTCGGCCGAACCTACGAGGCGGTCATCCGAGTCAACTCGCAGTCAGGCAAGGGTGGCGTCGCCTACATCATGGAGGCCGAGCACGGCTATGTCCTGCCCCGTCGCCTGCAGGTCGAGTTCTCCAAGACGATTCAGGCGATCACCGAGGAT
The DNA here is from genome assembly GCA_031431255.1 of Acidimicrobiia bacterium. Lineage (GTDB taxonomy): Bacteria > Actinomycetota > Acidimicrobiia > Acidimicrobiales > JANYDT01 > JANLQX01. Next base: position 9,170 of record JANPDB010000669.1, read on the forward strand.
TCCGGCACGGAGATCTCGCCGACTGACATGTGGTCGAAGTTCCAGACGGAGTACTTCCTGGAGAAGCCGATGTACGAGCTGATCTCGCACGAGACGATCACCAAGCCGACGGAACGCGGTGACCGGGCCACGGTCGTCGCCCAGATCGTCGCCGATGGTGAGCATCGCACGATCACCGGCGAAGGCAACGGACCGATCGACGCGTTCGTCAAGGCGGTCCGCCACGATCTCGGCGTGGTCATCGACGTGACCGATTACCACGAGCACGCGAAGTCGGCCGGGTCGGATTCCACTGCGGTCTGCTACGTGGAGACGAGCGGCCCGGAGGGCGTTCTCTGGGGCGTCGGCGAAGACCCCAGCATCCTCAACGCCAGCTACCGAGCAGTCCTCAGCGCGGTGAACCGCCACCAGGGCTAGGCCCGTTGGGAGAGAGGTTGCCCCCATAAATGGGGGCAGAACACCTCCGAAGAGCGTTGGGAGGCGTTCCGCCGCATCTCCGCCGCAGTGGAAGCGAATCCCTACGACCGGTGGTGCACGAGTCCGGCGATGAGGAGCGCCGAGAAGCGTTCCGCCGTGTCCTCGATGCTCAACGTCTCGTGGCCGAGCAGCTCATCAAGTCGGGCCATCGCGGCGTCGGTGTCGCTCGCCGGGTCGATGTTCGCGCTGAGGTTCCTTCCGGCTCGGGCGGAATAGGCCGCGAGGTCGCTCGGAACCGCGTTCAGCGCGGACCCCCTCGCTGCGCAAGAACGGAGGTCCGGCCGCGGAGCGGCCCGGGGTACCCCCCGGGCCGCTCAGCTGCAGTAGTCGAGATCGACCTGAACCGGTCGGCCGGTCAGATGCAGATGCTGCGCAGCGGCTCGAAGCCGTTGAAGCCAACCGCTGCGTACGTCGTGGTGTAGGCGCCGGTGGAGAGAAACACCACCCGGTCGCCTTCGCCGAGCGACAGTGGGAGCTCGTAATCCGACTTCTCGTAGAGCACGTCGGCCGAATCACAGGTCGGACCTGCGATGACGACCGGCCCGGTGATGCTGCCGTCGCCGCAGCGCGAGGTCAGAAGGCGATAGCGGATGGCTTCGTCCATGGTTTCGGCGAGACCGCCGAACTTGCCGCAGTCGAGGTAGACCCAGCGCTTGGCGTCGAACTCGTGCTTGCGGGCGACGAGGACGACCTCGGTCTCGAGTACGCCGGCGTCGGCCACGAGGTAGCGGCCCGGCTCGGCGAGGACGCGGGGCAAGTCATCGCCGTGGGTGTCGGCGAGATGGGTTCGGACAGCACGATCGATGGCAGCCCCGTAGGCGTCGATCGACGGCATCTCGTCCTGGTATCGGCCGGGGAAGCCTCCACCGATGTTCACAAGGTCGAGGCGGTGGCCGGCATCGGCGAGGGTGCGGGCGAGGCTGCCGACGATCTCGAGGGCGCCGTCCCATGCGTTGACGTCGCGCTGCTGGGACCCGACATGGAACGATGCTCCGAGGGAGAACCCTCGGCCTGCGGCAAGCAGAAGCAACCGGGCCGCTTCGGAGGGCTCGCACCCGAACTTGCGAGACAGCGGCCAGTCCGCTCCGGAGCCGTCGCAGAGCACACGGCAGAAGATGGTGGCGCCGGGTGCGACGGCGGTGAGCTTGTCGAGTTCCGACTCGGAGTCGAACGCGAAGAGCCGAACTCCCTGGTCATACGCACGCTGAATGTCTGCGCGCTTCTTGATGGTGTTGCCGAACGAGATCTGCTCGGCGGTTGCCCCGATGGCCAGGCATGCGGCAATCTCGTTCGGTGAGGCGACGTCGAAGTTTCCGCCACGTTCCAACACGAGTCGAAGAAGTTCCGGAGCCGGGTTCGCCTTGACGGCGTAGAACACGTCGGCGACCGGGAGAGCGTTGCGCAGAGCGTCGTAGCGCTCGGCCACGACGTCGGTGTCAACCACCAGGTACGGCGTCGGTATGCCCGACGGGTCGATGGCGTTGCACGCGAGGAACCGCTCGATCTTCTCGGTTGGGATCCCGGAACGTGCCGGGGCGGCGGAAGCGGCCAATGAAGGACCTCCTAGGAAGAAATCCGCACCATGCGGAGCCGGAGAAACATACGGAACTTCGAGGCACTCGCTTGACCGT
>JANPDB010000670.1:0-2855 GCA_031431255.1 Acidimicrobiia bacterium
TTGTTTTGTGGCCCCCCGCAGCCGAGCGCTGACCACCGCGATCGGCCGGAGGGCATCTTGACTGTGTTATTCCCGGGTCTTCCCGCGAGGCTTTTCCCGAGAGCCGCGACGTCGTCGGCTCCTACACGTCTGAATTGGGCCCCGGCCGCGTAAAACGCGGCCGGTCGTTCGGCGCGCCTATCTTGTGAGTGATGAGCGGCTTCCGGATCGCTTATTGAAGCCTTTGGCTGCAGCGGTGACTCACGTGCCCTAGCGAGCAACGTCTCGTTTAGCCGCCAGACGTTGAAATACTCGCCAGACGATCCACCTTCGCCGGCACAACCACCACCACCATCAAAGCGTTCCCGCCTCCAGCGGGCGGAGAGCCTCCGACAGTCGCGGACGCTCCGTCGTCTTCCCCTCACCGCCGCCCGACCAGCCCGGTTGCTGACGGAAGACCACGCCGGACCGCCTCCCCAGCAGTCTTTGCCTTCTGCGCCTCGAGACCCGGCGATGGGAGCGGATGACGGGAATCGAACCCGCATTCTCAGCTTGGGAAGCTGATGTCCTACCATTGAACGACATCCGCAGCGCAACGCAGTGTAGCGGTGTCGGTCGGTTCGTCCGTTAGGACGATCCACCAACCGCCCGCCTCCTGCGAAGCATTCCGGACCGGTTTGAACAATTCGGGAACCGCTGTCGTATCCCCAAAGGCAAACGTTTCCCTCCGAAGGAGTTCTGCGATGAACCACAACCGACGTCACTTCGTTCTCGCGTTGGCCGTTGGCCTCGCTGCACTTCCGGCAACGGCGTTCGCCGCCGACGGCGGCGACCCGGTCACGCCCCCGTCGTCGGTCGCCGCACCGCTCACCCTTGGCGGTGCGTCGAGCGTCGCCCCGCCGGCGTCGGTGGCAGCTGCTGCTCCGATCACCGTTCCGATGCTTCTCGCCGAAGGACGGACGGCGATCGCCGCCAAGAAATGGCCCGATGCCATTGTGGTGCTGAAGAAGGCCGAAGTGCTCGACCCGAAGAACGCCGACGTCCAGAACCTTCTTGGCTTCTCGAGCCGGAACAACGGTGACTACAAGAGCGCGATGGCGCACTACGAGGCGGCACTGAAGATCAATCCGAAGCATGTCGGCGCCCTCGAGTACCAGGGTGTGGCGTACGTCCTGCTGGGTCAGACCTCGAAGGCCCGCGCCAACCTGGCGTCGCTGCAGAAGATCTGTGGAACGACGTGCGTACAGTACAAGGACCTCGCCACGGCCCTGAAGGCGGCCCCGAAGAGCAAGAAGAAATACTGACGGTCGCCGTCGGGTCGGTGCGTCCGGCCAACAGAAAACGCCTCTGGAGGTTCAACCCTCCAGAGGCGTTTGTCGTTTCCGGGTTCTTGCGAACGAGGTTGTAGGCCGCCGGGGTCTCGATCCCCGCACCAACAGATTAAAAGTCTGTTGCTCTACCGGATGAGCTAGCGACCCGCCGGACAATGTAGACGACCGTCGCAGCGTTTCCGGTCGGCGAAACCGCCACACTGGTGGTGTGGGAACCAAACGGATGCTGGTGATCGAGCACGAGGCGGACTCCGGCGCAGCCATGCTCGGGGACCGTGCGAGGTGGCACGGGATCGACCTCGATGTTCGCATCCCGACGGCCAAGAATCTTCCCCAGTCGGCGGCGGGATACGACGCCGTCCTGTCGCTGGGCGCCTCTCCGGGAGTGAACGATCCCGATGTCGGATGGTGGCTCGATGCTCACCTGGAACTTCTACGCGACGCCGATCGGCGCGGCATCCCCGTCTTCGGCGTGTGCTTCGGGGCACAGGCCCTCTCGGTCGCGCTGGGTGGGAGGGTCGAACGGGCATCCATCCCGGAAGTCGGGTGGTACACCGTGACAACGGTCGATCCCGCCCTCATCGAGTCGGGTCCGTGGCTGCAATGGCACGCGGACTTCGTGGCCGTCCCGCCCCCCGGCGCGACGGTGCTCGCGGTTTCGCCGGTCGGTGTTCAGGCCTACGTCGTCGGGCCGCACCTGGCGGTGCAGTTCCACCCCGAGGTCACGGTCGCCGAGGTGACGTCGTGGAGCCAAGGCGACCCGGGTGGGCCACCGTCGGCGGGTACGACATCCGAGGACATCCTGGCGCGATTCTCGGCGGAGGCCGACGGCGCCCGCGAGCGGGCCAACCGTCTGATGGACCGCTTCCTCTCGGGCGCCGGAATCATCGGGTCCGACGGGCGGTAGCGCGGCCCTGTCTCGGGGGTCGGGTGGCGAAGCGTGCAGCGGATCGCCCTGCGGGAGAACGCCTCCCAACGGCGTTGGGAGGCGTTTTGCCCCCATATATGGGGGCAACCTCTCTCCGGGCCGCGCGCCGGTCACTCGTGTTGCGAGCAGTCGAGCGCAGCGAGCGGCGCAGCGCCGGGCAGGTGTGGGGGCAACTTCTCCCCCAATGATCAGTCGGATTCGGTGATGGTGACGGAGTTGATGACGACGTCGGTGTGGGGGCGGTCGCTGCGGTCGGTCGGGACCTGCTGGATGGCCTCGACGACGTCGAGACCCTTGATGACCTTGCCGAACAGCGAATACGAGGGAGGGAGACGGATCCCGCTCGGACCGCTTATCACGAAGAACTGGCTGCCGTTGGTGTTCGGACCGGCATTGGCCATAGCCAGCGAGCCGAGCTCGTAGCGCCCCGGCTTGGGGAGCTCGTCGGCGAAGCGGTATCCCGGTCCGCCGCGACCCGAGCCCTCGGGATCGCCACCCTGCAGGACGAAGTCCTTGATGATGCGGTGGAAAATGATGCCCTCGTAGTAGTGATAGCGGGCCAGGAACACGAAATTGTTCACGGTCAGCGGCGCACCGATTGGATCGAGGGCGATGCG
>JANPDB010000671.1:0-12821 GCA_031431255.1 Acidimicrobiia bacterium
GCCGACGCAGCCGTCGTCGGCTTTGAAGAACCGGAGGGACCGGGCGGCGCGTTGGCGGGCGCGCCATCCGTCGGAGTCCTTTTCGATGCGGTAGCGGTCGACGGTTTTGGCGAAGTCGTCGGGTGACTGGCTGGGGGCCAGGTCGAAGAGTTCGGCGGCGTCGGTGGGGTTGGTGATGGGGGCGAGTTTGCGGAGGTGTTCGCCGGTGACGGTTCCGTCGGCGAGGGCGTCGTCGGCGCCGGGGATGCGGGTGACGACATCGGCCACGGCTTCGGCTTTGGCGGCTTCGGCGGCGGACATCCCGAATCGGCGGGCGAGGGTGGCTTTGGTGTCGCGTCCGGTTTCGGTTTTCATGACGCCGACGAGGACGGCTTCGGCGGAGGCGAGTTCCCCGCGGAGCCGTCGGAGCTCGCGCAGGGCGAGCTTGGCCGTTCCCGGGTTCCAGTCAGAGGCCGAGACGCGCGGGATCGACAGGCGTTTGTAGACCCCGATCTGTTCCTCTGCCCCGTTGCTCATGGACCCATACTAGAACAGGTGTTCGTATCTGTCAAGGCCAAAAGCAGTGGCGCGCTCAGGACCGCCGTAACCGCAAGAAACAGCGCGCATCCCGTCGAACGAGGAGGATCGGACGGGCGGGCTGACGTCGACGAGGTCGATGGCGTCCCGTGATCCGCTCGGCAGTCGATGGGCTACGCCGCTTGGCGGTCGATCGGCCGCGCCGTCCGGTGGTGGCAACCGCCTTTGTGGTGATCGTCTGCGTTAGGCGGGCGACGGCGTCGGCGAAGTGGAAGGACGCTGGTGGGAGGAGGCGAGTTCCCAGAACCGCGTCGGGGGTGCGCATCGGTACGACCGATGCGGTGCCGACGCGGGAGTAGACATCAACGGTGACCCGACTCGACCGGAACCTTTACAAGGCAATCAACCGTCTCGCCGATCGGACCGGCTCGGCGCACGGCATCGTGCGGCTCTACGCCAAGGACGGCATCGCGGTGTTCGCGGTGCTGCTGCTCGCCGCCTGGTGGCTCGGTCGCACGTCGCACACACCGATCGAGAGCGTCGGCAAGGCGGTGTGGGCCGGTGCCGGGGCGTTGCTGGCCTTGGCGATCAACCAACCGATCGGCTCCGCCATCGACCGGGCCCGGCCGTACGCGGTGATCCCAGCAATGCATCTGCTCGTCGACAAGACCGCCGACTTCTCGTTCCCGAGTGACCACGCAACGATCGCCGGTGCTGTGGCCGCGGGCCTGTTCCTGGTGAGCCGGCGTCTGGGACTCATCGCCGTCGTTGCGGCGGTCGCCATGGCGTTTGCCCGCGTCTACGTCGGAGCGCACTACCCGGGCGATGTCGTCGCCGGGCTGCTCCTCGGTGCCACGGTGACGCTCCTCCTCAGTGGGCTCGCCGCACTCGCGCTCGAGCCGATGCTGCGGGCTATAGCCCGGACACCGTTGCGGCCTCTCGTCATGACACGAGACGGCGACGTGGGACTCGCGTAGCGGTGATCCGCATCCTGCTCATCGCGCTCGGATGTCTCGCGGCGTCGTGGGTGCTGATGATCGTTCTCGCAGCGAGGCTGCCGCCGGGCATCCTGAAGGATCTCGCCGGGTTCCTCCCGGCGTGCGTCACCACGATCACGACGCTGCGCAAGGACCCGCGCGTGCCGCGCCGCGCCAAGCTGGCGATCGCGTTCGCCGGGGTCTGGGTGATCTCACCGATCGACCTCATTCCCGAGTTCCTGCCGGTCATCGGTCCCCTCGACGACATCGTCGTTGTCGCGCTCGCCTTCCGTTACGCCGCACGACAGATCCCGTCGGACGTGCTCTTCGACGCGTGGCCCGCCGACCCGACCCTGCTCCGTCGCCTCTTGGGCTCCCGCAAGCAGCGCGACGACGCGCGCTGACCCGGCGCTTCGTCACCGTTGGGTCGCTCAGTCGCTCCGGGAGCGACCCAGGTACCAATCATCTCGCCGCGCAGGAGAGGCGACGCGGCTGGTGAGCGAAGCGCCGGAAAACTACATTCGGCGATGCAACGATAGGGTCGCGTGGTGTCGGAGCAGCCAGCGCCAATGACGGTCGTTCCCTACGACCCCGTCGGTACGCCGGCGGCGCGACGTCGGTCGACCACGAAGCGGGCCGTCGCGGGGACCCTCGTCGACGTAGTGGATCGTCCACTCGTTGCCGCCACTGCGCAGTGGTTCGTCGATGCCGGTCGGGTCGTCCCAGGCGTCACCCGGACCGCCGCCGGCGTGCGGTCGCAGTGGTGGCCGTTGCCGGCGGCGGCCGACCGTGAGCTCCTGAGAGCGTTGCTACCGGACGGGTCGTCGGCGTCTCACCGTGCTATCGCCGAGGCGATGGCTGACGCCACCGACGTGGCGATGCGGGCTCGGCTCGGTGGCGTGTCGTTCCTCGGCGCCAAGCCGGGCCGAAGGTCGATTCCCGAGTGCTGGTTGGCCTCGCTCACGGCGGACGATCCGTTCCTCCCGGCGTCGCTGCCGCACGACAAGGTCGACGCGTTCATCGACGCCGTGACGGACTGGGTGCGTTCCGGTTGTGCCGCGGCGACGCGGACGCGGGTACTGCTGCGCTTCGAAGAACCGGCCGACGACACCGTCTCGTCGTGGGTCGTCCGTGTGTTGCTGCAGGACACCGAGGAGGCGTCGTTGGTCGTCGACGCCGCCGATCTGTGGGCCGGCACGGCGCCCATGCCGGCATCGGCGGTCACCGATCTGTTGACCGGACTCGGTCGAATCGCCCAGCTGGCGCCGGAGCTTCGACCGCTGCTCGACGCGGCGCGCCCCGAAGCCATGGAGCTGCCGACTGCGGTGGTGCTCGATGTCGTACGTGAACGTACGGTCGCGCTCGCCGAAGCCGGTATCGGCATCCAGCTACCGGGGTGGTGGTCGGCCCGTCAGCGCGTCCGGTTGCGCGCGAAGGCGTCGTCGAAGCGGTCGTCCACCGGAGCTGGCGGGGGATCGAAGGGCGGGTTCGGGTTCGACGAGATCGTGTCGTTCACGTGGGAGGCGGCCCTCGGCGGTCGGCGGCTCAGCAAGGCCGAGCTGGCGTCGCTCGGGCGTGCTGCGGCGGCGAAGTCGGGACTCGTGAGGGTTCGGGGCGAGTGGGTGGAGATCGACCCGGCCGAACTCGCCGCTATCGCTGCCGCGGTCGGCACCGACGGGACGGCGCGGGCCGGTGACCTGTTGCGCACGGCCATGGGGCTCGGCGGCATGGCCCTGCCGCCAGGTGTCGACGCCGCGATGCCTGAGGTCGTGGCCAGTGGCTGGCTCGGTCAGGTACTCGACGATGCGCTGCACTCGAGCGTGGCGCCGATCGAGTCGCCTCCCGGGTTCGAGGGCGTGCTGCGTCCGTATCAGGCGCGTGGCGTCGGCTGGCTGGCGTTCCTCGGACGGCTCGGTCTCGGCGCGTGTCTCGCTGACGACATGGGTCTGGGAAAGACGGCGCAGCTCATCGCAACGCTCCTGGCCGATCCGGTCGACGCGCCTACCCTCGTGGTGTGTCCGGTGTCGGTGCTCGGCAACTGGCAGCGCGAGCTCAAGCGGTTCGCCCCGGGGTTGGTGGTGAAGGTCCATCACGGGCCAGATCGTCTGCGCGCATACGATCAGCCTTTCGTCGAACGGGCGCCGGCCGATGTGATCCTCACAACGTATGCCATCGTGGCCCGTGACACTGCGATGCTGAACGAGGTTCCATGGGGGCGTCTCGTCCTCGACGAAGCGCAGCAGGTGAAGAACGCCGCCACTGCGCAGGCCCGGGCCATTGCCAGCCTTGGCGCGACCCGGCGGGTTGCGTTGACGGGAACGCCAGTCGAGAATCGACTCGCCGAGCTGTGGTCGCTCATGCACGTGATCAATCCCGGATTGCTAGGTACACGTACGGATTTCACGCGACGCTTCGCCGCTCCGATCGAGACCAACAACGACTTGGAGGCGGTCACGCTGCTCAAGCGGATCACCGGTCCGTTCGTGCTGCGACGCCTGAAGTCGGACCGGTCGATCATCGACGATCTTCCCGACAAGATCGAGCAGACCGAACAGTGCGCGATGACGCGTGAGCAGGCGTCGCTCTACAAGGCGATCGTCGACGATCTGCTGGAGAAGGCGGAAGAGGCCGAGGGCATCGGCCGTCGTGGACTCGTACTCGCCGGGATCGCCAAGCTCAAGCAGGTGTGCAACCACCCAGCGCACTTCGCCCGCGACGCCTCGGTGCTGGCCGGACGGTCGGGCAAGCTCAACCGGGTAGAGGAACTGCTCGACGAGATCATGGCCACTGGTGACAAGGTGCTGTGTTTCACCCAGTTCGCCGAGTGGGGCGAACTGCTGGTGCCGCATTTGGCGCGCCGCTACGGGCGTGAGCCCCTGTGGCTGCACGGCGGGACGCCGCGCAAGAAGCGCGACGAGATGGTCGCTGCCTTTGAGGAGCCCGACGGTCCTCCGATCTTTCTGCTGTCGCTGAAGGCTGGCGGCACCGGGCTCAACCTCACCGCAGCGTCGCACGTGATCCATCTCGATCGGTGGTGGAACCCGGCGGTGGAGGATCAGGCCACAGACCGTGCCTATCGCATCGGACAGCGGCGAAGCGTGCTTGTCCACAAACTCGTGACCGTGGGGACGATCGAGGAGCGCATCGACGCCATGATCAACTCGAAGCGGGCCTTGGCGAACGCGGTCGTCGGCACCGGTGAGGAGTGGATCACCGAGCTGTCCACCGACGAGCTGCGCGACGTGATCGCTCTGCGAGATACGTCGATGATCGGGGCCGACTGATGGCCGCGTCGCGTCGACGTGGATGGGATGACCGGTGGCAGACGTTCCCGGCGTCGAAGCCGCTCGCTGTCGAAGGCGGGATCGCGACGTCGAAGGCGCGCGGCGCGATGGCGTCGTCGTGGTGGTCCAAGCGTTTCACCGACGTGCTCGAGTCTTACGGCCTCGGCGGACGGATGACCCGCGGCAAGTCCTATGCGCGCAAAGGACAGGTACTCACACTCGAAGTGACGGCGGGGATGATCGTCGCCCAGGTGCAGGGCTCACGCACGGTTCCCTATGCCGTAACGATCCGGATCACGGCGCCGAGCGAGACGCAGTGGTTCAAGCTTGCCGACCTGCTGCGAGCCAGAGCCGGCTACGCCGCGACCATGTTGGCGGGGGAGATCCCGACCGATCTCGAGGCGGTGTTCGCCGACGCCGGCGCATCGCTGTTTCCGTCGGCGTGGCGCGACCTGCGGGCCACGTGTTCGTGCCCCGACTGGGGTGACCCGTGCAAGCACCAGGCGGCCGTGCTCTACGTGTTCGCCGACTGTCTCGACGACGACCCGTGGCAGTTGCTGGCGTGGCACGGCCGCACCCGCGACGACATCCTCGCCCTGTTCAACGCCGTCGCTGCCGTTGGTTCCGCGGCCGACGAGATCGCGCCGTGGTGGCCGCTCGCCGCCGGAACCGAACCCGGTCCGGTAGTGCCCCTCGACCAACGCCCGCTTCCGACGAGTGACCCCGCCGCGGTGCTCGACCGACTCGCCCCGTCAGGCATCGTGACGGCGAAGGGGACCCCGGTCGAGTCGATCGTCCGCGCCGCGCTGGGGGGCACGGACTGACGCTGCCGTGCGGGTGGGTGGGCATCCCAGACCGGCGTGCTCGGCATCCCACACCGCCCAAATCGCGTGACTTCTGTGCGTGTCTTGCCCATGTGGGATGCCGCCCCGGCCGATCTCGGACTCAGGCGACGTTGAGGTAGGCGCGCAACGCGGTGCGGACGACGTCGCTGGCGGTAGTGGCGTCTCGCTCGGCTCGGAGTTCCACCGCCGCGCGCAACTCGGGATCGAGACGAACCGGGAAGACGTCTGCGGCTGCGGCGCCGAGCAACGGTCGTCCGGGCAGACGCCTTAGCTTCGAAACGTCGTACCCGGCCTGGGCCTCATCGGCGAGCGCCTGGATCTCTTCGTCGGTGATGATGCGGCCCTTGTGGGTGAATGGTTTCATGTGGACTCTCCGTACTTTTCGAGCAGGGCAAGAAAGGCGGCCCGTGCCCGCGTGGCGTGAATGATGACGTGTCGATCCCCATCGCCGACGATCACGACAATCTCGATCATGTTGGCCGAGAGGTCTGGACCGAGAAGCGCGTATCGCGGTGGGTGTTCGTCGGCGATGTACTCGAGGCGAGCGAGTGCGTGCGTGAAGGCGTGGACGATGTCGGCATCGGGAACCCGATGCTTTCTTGCGGATCGATGAATCTCGAAGGCGCGTATCGTATTACGAAATGGCTGTTCAGTCAAGGCTGCCTGCCGGTCGGTCCTGTGCTGAGGGCGTGTTGTTTCGGTCATGGTGTGTCCTGTAGCGAAGTGCTGCTCGGCGTCGCCTTTCGAGAAACGCACGCAGGACTGTCCGAAGTCGTGTGTTCGTCTTCGGGTCACGGGGACCGTACGCCGTGGCCTGTGACAGATCGGTTCAGTGTTCTTACCAGCCCGCAGTATGAGCCGGGGTACGGTGCGACATGGACGAAGTGTTGGCCGGTGGGGTCGCGAATGCCGGGTCGGTGCGGCGTCGAGGAGATGTCGTCATTCGTCCGCGCGCAGAGCAATCGTCGACGATTCACGCGTTCCTACGCGCGCTCCGTACCGTCGGTTTCACTGGTGCACCCGAGCCGATCGGGCTAAGCGATTCGGAGGAGGAACTGCGGTTCGTGGAGGGCGACGTTGCGCTGCCGCCGTATCCGGCGTGGGCGCAGAGCGACGATGCGTTGGCGTCGGTGGCACAGTTGCTCCGACGCTTCCACGACGCGTCGGCACGAGTGTCGGCGCCGTTGCTCGGAGACGTGTGGAGTGATGCGTTCGGAGCCCCGTCGACGGAGGCCACGGTGATCTGTCACCTCGACGTGTGCCTGGAGAACGTGGTGTTCCGCGACGGTGTCGCGGTGGCGCTGCTCGACTTCGACTTTGCCGCGCCGGGCGATCCGCTCGACGATCTCTCGGCGATGGCCCGCATGTGTGTGCCGGTCGACGATGGTGTGCGTCGGGAACAGCTCGCGTGGGCGTCGATTGATGTGGGGCGTCGGCTGCGGGTGGTGCTCGACGCCTATGGCGCGTCGGCGACGGATCGGGCGACGTTCATCAGTCGTCTCGACCGGTCGATCGTGTTGGCAGAACGGTTCGTGCGGTCGAGGGTGGAGCGGGGCGAGGCGAACTTCGTGGCGATGTGGGACGCGTTCGGCGGCGAGCAACGCTTCACCCGCCGACGCGAGTGGTTCGAGGCGTGTCGTGAGGAGTTGCGGGACGCAGTGGTTGGTAGGTGATGCCAACCTTCGCCGGACACGAGTGGCGGATGCTACGAACTGCGTCGGCGATCGATCTCGTTCTGCAAACGACGAAGGGCGGGCACAGCGATCCGATCTTTCGGGCGGTCGGCTGCCTCCTTCGATCGGATGATGTCGGCCAGCGAGGCAACCGTGGTCGTGGTGCCGATCACGTCGATGACGACCGCGCTTCGACGCAGATCGGTGTAGCCCTTTGTTCCGGCGGGGATGAACGCAATATCGAGATCGCCGAAGTCGGTCGTGAGGTTCCACATGTCCGCTTTGGCCAGCGACGTGGCGTCGTGCGCGAAGAGCAGTCCGTCAGGCACCGCGTCGGATCGGATGCCCGCATGCAGAGCGCGTAACGCATCCGAGAGCCGGGAGAGGTTCGCCGTTCCTCTGGCGGGTGTGATGTCGAGATCGGTGGTGACCATGTCCGATCCGTGAATGGCTGCCGCGAGGCCGCCAATGAGGACGTAGTCGACGCCGTGCGCGCCGAGCACCGCGAGAATCTGCTCCGGTCGGAAATCGGTCATCGACGTTTCGCCGTGACCCGTCCCGTTGCTGCCATCGCATCGCGACCGGCCAATACTAAGCGCGCGGATGAAACGACGCGTCGCCAGCGGTCGTCGACGGTGAGATCGAGGCTGCCGCGAATGGTGGCCACTTCGACCGGATCGGGCTCGACGATCGACACCTCGAGGGTGAGGCCGCAGGTACGAACGATCTCATCGACGCGGTCCCACGACGGACTGTTCTCGCCTCGTTCCAACCGGGCGATGGCCGACTGGGTGGTGCCGACACGATGGGCAACCTCAGCCTGCGTAAGGCCAGCCCGCCGCCGAGCGGTCGTCAGCACATCGTTCGCTCGCATTCGAGCAATATAGCAGATTCGTACTAGTCTGCGGATGTCGGACCTCGGTGAACGACGAGGTGGGACGGACCTGGAGCCGTGTGGAGTGATGCGTTCGGCGAGCCGTCCCACGCGTGGTTGTTCACTCAGTCGCTCCGGGAGCGACCCGGATACCAAGAATCCCGCGGGGCCTCATGCGCCGGCCGCGGCACCCTGCCACCAACGCGCGGTGATCGTGACTGCGACCCATGCGCCGATCGCGCCTCCGACCGTACCGGCGGCGAGGTCGCCCAACGTGTCGGCGTAGGTGAGGTGCAGGTTGCCGACGCCGGCCTGCATGATGTTGTACTCGGCGATCTCCCAGGCGATCGCCGCGATCGCGCCGATGCCGGTGCCGGCGATCCACACGAGACCCCGTTGGCGTCGCCGGTTCTCTTTGCCGTTAAGTGACATCGTGATGCCCCACACGAGGACGAACCAGTTGAGGAAGTGCAGCACGTTGTCGAAGCTCGACCAGCTGTCGAAGAGACCGAAGGCGTTGCCGAGGGTGTCGAGGAGGAATGGGACGGTAAGGCCGATGTCGAGCCCGGGATCCCACCGTCGTCCCCGCCACCACCGCAGCGGGACGACCAGTGCCGGGATCACGTAGACCGGCAGCCGGTAGCCCATGCCCTTGCCCTCGAACCCGCCAACGTGAGAGAACACGGCGCCGACGACCATAAGGGAAACGAGGAGCGCCTTCGCGGTGAGGAGGAGCGCGAACGTCGGCCGGGCGGGGAGTGGTTCACGCGTCATCGTGCGATCCCTTGGGCGTTGGCGTCATCGTCCGAGTCCGGCACAGGCTGACCCTATCCAACGCCGAGTGTGGTCCGTCGCTCTGACGCGCTTACGTCCAGGGATTGAGGACAGCGGTGCCCGCGAAGCGCGCGAAATCGTTGGCGTTGCGCGTCACCACCGTCATGGCATGAACCAACGCGGTGGCCCCGATGAAGGCGTCGCGATACGGCGCAGGGGCGGGTACGTGGAAGGTCGCCGATTGGACCGCGACCGCGTGATCGACCGGCAGGATCCGTTCATCGAACGCTGGCAGCACGGTGTCGTTGAGCCACGCGCGAAGGACCCTGCCCTTCGCGGGGTCCGATCGTTCCGCCAGAAGGACGCCGAGTTCGAGCTCGTGGGCCGAGATGACCGAGAGGAACATCGCCGCCGAAGGCAAGGACGCCGCCCAGGTCACGACACCGGCGTTGGCTCGACCGGCCGGCTGCTTGCGGAGCTCGGAGACGACGTTGGTATCGAGCAGGTACATCAGTCGAGCTCGGCGCCCGACGCGAGGGTGCGATCGGGTGTGGGGTCGAACTCGATCTCAGCGGCGTCGATTGTCCCGGACAGCGCCTCGGCAATCGACATCGACCGGCCGGACAGCTTCAGCCACTCCTCGTAGGAGATGAGCACTAGCGACGGCCGTCCACGGTCGGTCACGAAGACGGGTCCTCCGACGGCCGCTCGTTTGGCCCGGCCCCGATCTTGGTTGAACTCTCGACTGGTCAGCGTGGTGATCGCCATGACCCACCTCTGTCGGCTTGTAGTAACAATACTACAATAGCTGTGCCGGTAGCCGGCAGCCCGCCGAGACCTCGTCCTCCGGACGCTCGAGAGTGGCGGCGTTCCAGGAGAACTCTAGCGAAGCGCCAACCTGGGAGCGGCGGACGGTGCCGCATCACCCAAGATGGGCGAAGTACTGGTTCAACCTCGGGCCGAAGCGCACCCCCACCTCGGGCTCCGCGCCCTCCGGTGCCTTGTCCACCAATTGGATCAACTCGGCGTTCTCCCCGAACGTGCCGAGGCCACCCGCGGACACGAACCATGCGAACGGATGGATCGGCGACGCGTTGTCGTAGCGGGTAAGGCTCTCGTGGAGCATGCCAACGACCGCATGGAGCCCGCACTCGTCGGGGGTGACCGGCGCGGCGAGGGCCTCGTGGCGGTTGGGGACAGCCACGACGTAGCCGTCGGCCCGGGGGAGTCGATCGATGATTGCCAGCACGCCGGCGTGGGCGAACATCGAATCGCCCGACTCCATGTAGAGGCCGTCGCGTTCGCAGAACAACCCGCGCTCGTCGGCCAGGGTGTTGGCGCGGGCGAGCGTGAACGCCTCGTCCGCATCGATGCCCCACTGCTCCAGATGTTCGGTGATCACGCCTTGCCCGGCGCCTGGACGTCGGAGGTACAGGCACCACTCGGTGTCTGGCATCGCTGGCCGACGGACGATGAGATCCGTCAGCGCGCGTAACGAGTCATATGTGCGCGTATCTGTGGGGCATGTTGATCGATAGAGCCGGAGCCGCAGGCTTCGACGCACCACGTCGGGACTGATCGCACTCGGATCGTCGATGTCGCTCATCACCGCGATCGTGCCGATGAAATCGGCGATTGCTGCAGGCCACGCAGAACGCCTCGTCTGCGCGCATTGGGCGGCAAGGTTCCCCAGGAACAACTCGTGACCAAGTTGGTCGACGAGCACGGGAGCGGTGCCGGTGAATGCCAGGCGTCGAGCGATGAGTCGGCCCTCGAGGAGGCGGAGGAAGTGCTTCACGTCGGACTTGGTGAGCCGCGGTGCCCAGGTGGACGGAGTGCCGGGTCGAATGGTCATGACCGACAGTGGACGGGATCGTGACGACCGTCGTCCACTGTGTCGAGTGATTGTGGCGACTTCGGTGTGTTCGATCGTCCGCGCCGGAAGACAGCGATTGTCGTGAGGGCCCAGGCCGGACCGATTCGTCCGGTGAACGGTCTTGTTGTTGGACTGTCGACGCGACAGACCAACGCGTACATCATGATGCAGAGATGGTATGATGCATCTGTGCGAACGACGATTGATCTTCCACCTGACCTTCACGACCTCGCTCGTCAGCTGGCCCACGACCGGAGAAGGTCGATGAGCGATGTCATCGCCGACCTCATTCGGCTCGGCCTTGGTCGGCAGGGTTCAGAAGTCGCCGTGACGAAGCGCGGCATGCCGCAGGTTTCGATCGGCCGGTCCGTCACCGCCGAAGATGTTCGTTCGCTGGACGATGAAGGGTGACGTCGTTCCTCGCTGACGGCAACGTGTTGGTCGCCTTGACGGTCATCGAGCATGTCCACCATGACCTCGCCCTCAACTGGTTCGAGAACGAACAGCCGAACCTTGCGACCTGTCCGATGACGGAAGGGACCCTCCTTCGTTTTCTGATGCGGGCCGGGCGGACGGCGATCGACGCGATGGCCGTGCTCGAAGCAATCCGCTCCCAGGATTGGCACGTCTTCTGGCCCGACGCGCTGGGGTTCGAACGCGCTCACCTCGCCGGCGTCCTCGGTCACCGCCAGATCACGGACGCGTACCTCGTCGCAGTCGCCCGACACAACGACGCCCGCGTCGTCACGCTCGACCGCGGTCTCGCCGCGCTGCATACGAAGCACGTGTACCTGCTCGGTTGAACGCAGCGAGCCCGAGAGTTCGGGGCATGTGTTGCTCCCAGCGCTACCGAGGCTGCGAACTCCTGGACAGCGCAAGAGCGGTACCCCGGCCCCGTCCGGCTTCGCTCCCAACCCTCCGTTCTGCTACACCTGAGCCGAGACACGACACAGGGGAGTGCACGCGCATGGCGTCGTATCCGAAGCACATCAACCACGAACTCTCGCCGATGACCTGTCCGGTCGCGCTGGACGACGTGGACCTGTTCGGCAAGGGCGCGCAGGAGCACTGGTACGAGGCGTACGAGATCCTGCACCGCGAGGCGCCCGTGCTGCGCATCGAGGGCGGTGGCTACAAGCCCGGGACGGATGCGTTCGTGCTCACGAAGCATGCCGACGTGACCCGCGTGGTGAAGGACCCCGAGCGCTTCCCGCCGCTGTCGCAGGTGCGCGTCGGTGGCTACGCCGAACAGGGCATGACCGCCGAGGATGCCTACACGACGTATCGCAGTTTGATGCAGGCGTCGATGGTGTCGCTACGCCCGACGCAGGAGCTCTACATCCGTCACCGCAAGGAGCTCACCGACCCGTGGGTCGGCACGGGTGCGTTGCGTCATCGGGAGATGATCACCAAGCACGCCAACGATCTGCTCAACGAGTGGGTCGACAACGACAACGGCGACGGAGCGGGCCAGGTCGAGTTCGTCAGCCGCTTCGCCCGTCCGCTGCCCCAGCGGGTGATGGCCACCGTGCTTGGTTTCCCGATGGCCGACATCCCGCTGCTCGCCGAGTGGGGCGACGCGGTCGTCACGCCGTTCGTCCACGGCACCGGGCTCAAGCATGAGATGACTCCGGAGCAGACGACGGAGATGCTGCGTCGCCTCGAAGGCTTCCAGGACTACATCTACGAGCACGTGCGGGCCAAGCGGGCCGACCCGCACGACGACATGGTGAGCTTCCTGTGCGACGTCCACTACGAGGCGCTCGACCGCAAGCTCACCGACCTGGAGATCGCCGGGATCGTCCACGCCATGATCCTCGGGGGACTGGAGACGACCCAGTACGCGCTCGAGGAGCAGGCGCAGCTGATGTGCGAGAACCCTGCCGTGTTCGCGCAGTTGCGTCACGACCGGGGCAAGGTGCGTTCGTTCACCGAGGAGGGGATGCGGATGCGTTCGCCCACGCACGGGCTGTCGACGCGCACGAACGCTCACGACGAGATC
>JANPDB010000672.1:0-4932 GCA_031431255.1 Acidimicrobiia bacterium
CGTCCGGACTTCTACGGCACCGAAAGCACCCTGACGGACCGTTTCGACAAGACTCTGCCCAATGTGGCTCCACGACCTCGCGCTCTTCGGGCGGATCGCTCTGGCCGGGTTGCTCGGTTTCGTCGTCGGGTGGGAGCGAGAAGTACGCGGGCACCCCGCAGGCGCGCGGACCTTCGCCCTCGTTTCGGCCGGTTCGGCGGCTCTGACCACGATCGCATCCGATGCCTTCCCGTCGACGGCGGAGAAACTCATCGCCGGCATCGTTACCGGGATCGGGTTCATCGGCGCCGGTGTCGTGCTCCAAGATCCGCATGGTCATGTCCATGGGCTGACCACGGCGGCGGCGATCTGGGCGATGGCCGCCGTCGGTGTGATGGCCGGAAGCGCAAGGTTCGTGCTGGCGACAGCGACCGCGGCACTCTTCGTGCTCATGCTCGAGCTCCGATCGCTACCGTTGGTCGGTCATCTCGACCCTCGACGGTGGGCCCACCTGTTCGAGAGCGAGACCGATCTCCCGCCCGACTGACCGGGGTCGACGGCGGGGTGGACAGCCGTCGTGTCGTCTCGCAAGGCGACGGCGAGGCCGGCGCCCCAGCCCGGCGCCAGACACCCATCGGGTGGATGGATACCGGCGACGTCGATCCCACCGCGAGACAAGACCCAGGCGATCACGCTGTTGGAGTTCCACATCTCGCCGACATCGAACGAATCACGACCCCAGACCGGAGTCGGAACCGCCGGTACTGCCGCGAGAACTCCTCGGACGGTGGCGATGTCTGTCGATAGTCGAACCGGTCCCGCAACAGCCGCTTCGGCATCCGGAATGACCCCACCGAGCCAACGACGGATCTCGTAGCGGAAGATTCGGAATCGTCCCGCGGCACGCATTCCGACGGCACCTCCCGCGACGACGCCGCGACGCGCGCCTTCGCCGTCGGTTTCCGGTGTCTGCTCGATCACGTAACGGCCTTCGGGCGCGTGGAGTTCGAGCGCCGAATGGAGCAGGGTGCATCGGGGGCGCCGCTGAACGAACGCCAACACCGCGTCGATGAGTACGCCACTCATTCGCACGACACGTGTGCCGGCACCGAGTGGAATCCAAAACAGGTCGACACTCACGACCGCATCGTTCGGCCGTGTCAACGTGTCAGATCCCGGAGTCCCAGGGATCTTGGGGGCGGCATTTCTTCCCGAGTGTGACGACGTTGTGCTCACGCGTTGAGCATGCGCGACCGGATGGTCACCGAGAAGGGCCAACGGTCCCTCTCGCAACAGGCAGTTCGGGGCAATCGTTGTTCCAGTCCGTGGACGCCCACTGTCTGCGCCAGTCGGGACGGTCGGCCCGGTTCGGCGTTCGAGGTTCAGCGCCCGAACGGTCGGCACGGTCGGCCCACAAGCGTCGAGCGCGGGGACAACCGATGATGGTTCCGCGAGTGCCGAACGGGCAGGGCGGGCGGGACCAAGGACCCCTGCGGAACCGGCCGGATCTCCGTCAGCGTGGATGCATGGACACGAACCATGCCGCGACGCAACTGGACGGCGCGTTCTCCGCATCACGCAAGAGCCGGACGGTACCCCGATGAGCGCCGGACGGAGTGCGGCTGGCTTCTGGACGGCGATGCCTTTGGAAGAGTGCCTCGGTCTGTTGAGCACCCATCACGTCGGACGACTGTGCGTCGTCGAGAACGGATTCCCCGTGGCGTTCCCGGTCAACTACCGGATCGTTCCCAACGTCGACGGTGGTGCAGCCGTCGTCATCCGGGCGAGGGCGGGGAGTGTGCTCGATCAGGACGAGGTGCCGGTCGGATTCGAGATCGACGGAATCGATGAACAGACGGAAACAGGATGGAGCGTTGTCCTGCGAGGCACGCTGCACCGAGCCGATGCGAGCACGACGCCGCCGTGGCTTCACAGCTGGGATCCGCGTCCATGGATCGGACCGCGGGACAGTTGGCTGTACATCACTCCGATCGAGATCACCGGTCGACGGCTCGTCGCGTCCGTCATCGAGTGGGCGGTCTCGTTCCGCGGCTACCTCTGACAGCATCGACGGCCGGTGCGTGACCCTCACGTGACGGAAAGGGAACAGGTATCGCAATGTCAGGTTTCCGTATCGACGATGTTCACCAGGTGCCGGCGACAGACCTGGCGGTGCTGCCCCGTCGGGCAATGCTCGGGAGCCGCCCGCCGAAGTCGTCGACGAGAGGTTGAACCCGGTGTCGGTCAGCTCTCTCTTCGGAGCCGTTCTCGCCACGTGGTTGGTCATCGGCACCGCCACGACAGGGATGCTTCGGGGGGAACGCGAGCGCGCCACTGCGGAGCTCGGCCGGGTAGCGGCTCTGTGCCACGCCGAGTTCGCCGTCGTTCCCGAAACCGTGCTCCTGCCCGGTCGACCCGTGGAGGCTCTGACGAGCCGATGCCGCGAGGAGCGGTTCACGTTGATGGCGATCGGACGTCGCCGCAGCGCCGCGTCCAAGTCGCTGCTCGGGAGCGTCGCCGTCGCGTTGGCACGCGAAGCCCCCACTCCGGTGCTCATCGTCGGCAACGACGAAGGGGATCCGCCGGTGTCCACTCGAAGTCGAAGCGACCAGTGAACCAGAAGCCGCGTACAGCGATCAGCGAGACGAAGTGCCCGAAGACGACCGATGGCCTGACCGCTGCGGACCGCACGGCCCAAGAGGTCTGGCGGCTCGATGTCGTTGATGTCGCGGATGCGTTGGACACCGACCTTCGCATCGGGCTGACGTCCATCGAGGTGGCGGCGCGCCTTGCCTCAGATGGCCCGAACACGCTTGATGCGGCAGTCGAGGTCCCGATGTGGCGCAAGTTCCTTGCGCAGTTCGTCAACCCCCTCGTGTACCTGCTGCTGGTGGCCGTCGTGGTGTCGTTGGTCGCCTGGGTGGTCGACGGCAGTGAGGGGGTGCCGCTGGAAGTGATCGTCATCGTCGGCATCGTGTTTCTCAATGCCGTTCTCGGCTTTGTGCAGGAAGCCCGCGCCGAGCAGGCGGTAGCTGCGTTGCAGCGGATGACCGCAGCAATGGCGACCGTCGTGCGCGATGGACGAGAACAACGAGTGTCGTCAGACGGCGTTGCTGTCGGTGATGTGCTCGTGCTGGCGGAGGGCGACGCCGTCTGCGCGGACGCCCGCGTGTCGGAGTCAGCGTCGCTGTACGTTGCCGAAGCATCGCTGACCGGCGAAAGCGAGGCAGTACTGAAGGACGCTGCGCCGCTCGCTGATGGCGCAGCAATGGGTGACCGGGTGAACATGGTCTTCAACGGCACCGCGGTGACCCGTGGCCGAGGCCGCGCGGTGGTCACCGCAACCGGCATGAACACCGAAATGGGCGACGTTGCCCGTCTCCTCGGTGCCACCGAGCAGCAGCGCACACCTCTGCAGAGTGAGGTGGACCGGATCGGGCGCATGCTCGGCAGTGCCGTTGTGGTGATCACGATCGTTGTCGTCGGAACGATTCTGCTCACCACTGACGTCCAAAGGGCCTCCGACTTCGTCGACGTCTTGCTGATCGGCGTGTCATTGGCCGTTGCCGCGGTTCCCGAGGGGCTGCCTGCCGTCCTCTCGGTTGTGCTCGCTCTCGGCGTGCAGCGGATGGCCCGTCAGCGGGCAATCGTGAAGAAGTTGTCGTCGGTGGAAACGCTGGGATCAGCGTCGGTGATCTGCACCGACAAGACCGGAACGTTGACGAAGAACGAGATGACGATCGAGAAGATCGTCAGCGCGTCAGGGGTGATCGACGTAACCGGAACCGGCTACCTCCCCGTTGGCGAGCTGCACGCTGACG
This sequence comes from Acidimicrobiia bacterium, assembly GCA_031431255.1. Classification (GTDB taxonomy): domain Bacteria; phylum Actinomycetota; class Acidimicrobiia; order Acidimicrobiales; family JANYDT01; genus JANLQX01. The sequence goes on from JANPDB010000672.1 coordinate 3,801, forward strand.
GCCGCCCGGTAACGGAAGGTCCGCTGTTCGACGAGGCGTGCCTGGTGCTGCTCGGCGGGAGCCTCACGAACGACGCCTCGTTGCACTGCAGCCTCTCGGACGGCGGCGACGAACAGTGGACAGTCCAAGGTGATCCGACCGAAGCAGCGTTTCTCGTGGCTGAAGCCAAAGCCGGAATGGCCGCTCATCGTGCCGCCCGATTTGTCCGAGTCGGGGAGATTCCTTTCACGTCGGAACGCAAGTTGATGACCACGATCCAATCCGACGCTGACCGACAGGGGAACCTCTCCATCGTCACCAAGGGCGCCCCCGACGTCCTCTTGAAGCGGTGCACCCACGAACACGTCGGCGGCAGTGCTCGCCCCCTCACCGACGAAAGACGAGTCGCCCTCGCCAAGACCGTGGACGACTTGGCCGATCTCGCGTTCCGAACCCTGGCTGTCGCCCACCGGCCGCTCCCCCACGGACAACGACCCATGGACGACGAGGCAGCGGAGAACGACCTCGTGTACCTCGGAATGGTCGCCATCATCGACCCTCCGAGGCCCGAAGCGAAGTCGGCCATCGCCGAAGCACGAGCAGCCGGCGTGCGAACCATCATGATCACCGGTGATCACCCGCGTACCGCGGCACGCATCGCGTCGGACCTCGGGATCATCGACGACACCGCGCGTCGGGCGCTTGCAGGTCCCGACCTCGATGCCATGGACGACGACGAGCTCAAGGACGCAATCCGAACGGTTTCCGTCTTCGCGCGCGTTGCTCCTGTGCACAAACTCCGTATCGTGAACGCTCTCCAAGCCGACCACCACATCGTCGCGATGACGGGCGACGGCGTGAACGACGCACCAGCACTCAAGTCCGCCGACATCGGCGTGGCCATGGGAATCGCAGGAACCGACGTCACCAAAGAAGCGGCCGACATGATCCTGGCGGACGACAACTTCGCCACCATCGTGACGGCCATCCGCGAGGGTCGAGCGATTCTTGCCAACATCCGGAAGTTTCTGCGCTTCTTGTTGTCATCCAACCTGGGCGAGGTGTTCACGATGTTCTTCGGAGTGGTGCTCGCGGGAGCCATCGGACTCGACGCCACCAACGAACCGATCGCCGTTCCCCTGCTGGCCACCCA
>JANPDB010000673.1:0-7942 GCA_031431255.1 Acidimicrobiia bacterium
GACCGAACGTCTCGAGGGTCGACGCGAAGGCTGCTTCCACTTCGGCTTCCTCGCCGACGTCGCATATCCAGGCCTCGGCGCGGCCGCCGAGCGAACGCAAGCGCTCGACGGCGGCGGCGTTCTTGGTGGCGTTCGTCCCCCAGATCGCCACGCCGGCGCCCGCAGTGACGAGGGCCTCCGCCATGCCGAGGCCGATGCCGGAGTTTCCGCCGGTGATGAGCGCGACCTGTCCGGTGAGGTCGAAGGGATTGGCGGGGGTGGCGGGCGCGGCGGTCACGGCGACGACGGTACGGCGCTTTACGGGTGAACAGCCAACCGTGAGCGAGCGCACTACAGAGTCATGGTCACCCGGATGACCGAGGGGTCACCGACGACGCGCTTGAACGCGGCGTTGTAGGGGCTGTTACGGAAGACCGACTGCATGGCCATGTTCTCCGCGAGCGTCTCGGCGACGAAGCGGAAGATCGAACGGCTCCGAGCGAGGTCGGCGAGACGGCCGAGTAGGTCTGAGGCAATCCCATTTCCCTGGAACTCGTCGGCGACCACGAAGGCCACCTCGGCGGCCGTTTCGTCCGTTGCTTCCTCGGTCATCAAGTCGTAGCGGCCCACAGCGATGATCCGTGAGTCGAGCAACGCGACGAGAGCCTCCCGCTCGTCGTGGTCGACGTTCGTGAAGAAGCTGAGCATGGCGGGCGGCAGGTGAGCCTGCGACGAGAAGAACCGCAGACGGTGCGTGCGCTCCGAGCAGCTCTCGTGGAAGTCGTTCAACGCCGCCGCGTCGTCGGGGCTGATCGGACGCACGGTGTAGTCCAGGCGCCGTCGGGAGGGGTCGGCCACGCGATCCATGAAGGCAGCCTGCCGCAAGAGGTCACGGGCTGGATAGTGCCGATGGTCCCGGCCAACGGCCCTGGTCGGCTGGTCCTGGTGCGGCCATAGTGGAGACGATGACGAACACCGCTTCGCCGAGCCCGCTCCTCGTGGTCACCAATCATGTGCATGACCGCCACGACACCGGCGACCATCCCGAGAGTTCGCCGCGCCTCAACGCTGCGCTGCACGGTTTGGGGCTCGCCGGATTGGGTGAGGCGTTCCACGACGTGGCCTCGCGGGCGGCGACGTTCGAGGAGATCGCCGCCGTGCACGATCCTGCCTACATCAACCGGCTGGAGGCCTTGTGCGCCCGAGGTGGAGGCCCGTTGGATCAGGACACGCCCGTGGTCGAAGGGTCGTGGCACACCGCGCTCCACTCGGCCGGAGCCGGTTTGCTTGCGGTTGAATCGCTCGCGCAGGGTGCGGCTTCCGCCGGTCTCGTGGTGACGCGCCCGCCGGGCCACCACGCCGGCCCGAAGACCGGTATGGGCTTCTGCCTGTTCAACAACGTGGCCATCACCGCCCGGCAGCTCACGTCCAACGGCGAGCGCGTCATGATCATCGATTGGGACGTGCACCACGGCAACGGCACGCAGGACGTGTTCTGGGATGACGACCGGGTACTCTTCGTCTCACTTCATCAGTACCCATACTATCCCGGTACCGGTGCCGTGCACGAGACCGGCGGACCGAACGCGTCGGGGAACACGATCAATGTGCCGCTTCCCCCAGGAACCACAGGAGACGTCTTCCTCTCGGCGTTCGACACCTTGATCGCTCCGGCCGCGGCCGAGTTCTCGCCGACCTGGGTCCTCGTCTCTGCCGGTTTCGACGCGCATCGAGACGATCCCCTTGCCGACCTCTCCCTCACAGCCGGCGACTTCGCCGACCTCGCCAAGCGGACACAAGGCCTCGTGTCGCAGCCGGGTCGTCTCGTGCTGTTCCTCGAAGGCGGGTACGACCTTCGGGCTCTCTCGATGAGCGTCGGAGCCTGTGCCGCTGCGCTCTGCGACACCAGCTACCGGCCGGAGCCGGCGTCGAACGGGGGCATGGGAGCCTCCGGTGTGCGAGCAGCTATCGAGGCCCACCGCCTCGCCCGCTGGTGAGGGGTCAGCGGTACTCGCTGATCTTGAAGTACCCAGGGGGCCTGATCCTACCCGGCGGCGAAGTGGTTCACACCAATGGGTTGATCTCGGAGGCCGCGAGATCACCCGGAACGAGTCCGGGAAGCCAGGTGTCGAGGTCGCGCTGCTGTGCCGGGTTCTCCGGTTCCCGCACGGTGAGCCCGTCGGCGAAGTAGATGACCGTCATGACCTCGCGGAGGGTGCCGGAGGTGTTGGCACACGCGTTGTGAACGGTCCACCCGCCGTGGAAGGTGGCGTCGCCGGCGGCCATCGGGACCGGGGTGGAAACGGGGTGGCTCAGTTCGGCGACCAGGGCGGCGAAGTGGGCGTCGGAATCGTCGGAAATGACGGCTTCGCCGAGCGAGCCGGCGCTGTTCGTCCCCGAGCAGAACGACATTGCTCCCATGTCGGGGGTTATGTCGATGAGCGGCATCCACATGGTGACGCAGCGCGTGCCATCGATCGGCCAATACACCGAGTCCTGATGCCACGGGGTGTGCCCGCCACCCGCTTCTTTGAACAACGCCTGATCGTGGTAGATCCGCACCCGTTCGACGCCCAACAAGGTTGCCGCGACACCGGCGAAGCGCCTAGCAAGGGTGAACCGGGCAACGCGCGGGTCGTGACGCCACAGGTTCATCACCTGGATGAACGCCTTGCTGTAGGTGTCGCGCTCGGCCATCGGCCGGCGCTCGTTGTTGTAGCGCATCGCCGCGGCGGCGATCACCGGTCGAAACGCTGCAGCTTCCTCGGCCGAAGCGACGCCGCGGAGCAGCACGTGCCCGTCTCGGCCGTAGGCGGCGATCGCATCGGCGGGAACGACAAAGTCAGCGGAGCAATTGGGAAGCTGGAGAACACTCACGGCGGACCTCGGTGATTTGGTTGGAAACGAAAAGAAGGGCCGGCGCACCTGCAGAGCTGCAGATGTGCCGGCCCTACTCGGTTCGAGAGCTACAGACCGATCTTCGGGTCAATGAACTCGTTCGTGTATTGGTCCTTGATGTTGAAGCCGGCCGGGACGCCCTTGAAGCCGCCCGACTTCACCATCAGGTCGAGGTGCTTCTGCAGGCGGGGGAAGTCGAAGTTGCCGAGGGTCTTGTCCGGGCCGTTGCCGACGAGGCCGAGTTCCTTCTGCGTCTTCACCGAGAAGTCGGCGAGGCCCTTCGTGTACTTCCAGAAGTCCTTGTACTGGGCGACGGCGTCGATGATGATCGCGTTCGCCCGGTCCGGGGCCTTGATGAAGTCGACCTGGGCCTGCTGCACCATGGGCACGAACTTCTTCAGGCACGGGCGGAGCTTGGCGAGATCCGCGGGACGCACGCCGAGGGTCTGGGAGTAGTCCTGGTAGCCGGCGTCGAAGAACAGCTGGAACGCAACAGGCTTGCCCCATTCCTTGAATTCGTTCTGATACGAATACGGCTCGGCCGAGGCGAATCCTTGCTGGGCGATTTTGCCCTTGGCGGCGATGAATCGGGCGGGTCCGCCGTCATACGACGGGTCAGCTAACTTCTCATCGACGCGGCCGTCGGCGATGAAAAACAACAGTGTGTCCTTGCTGAAAAGGTTGAAGGTCACGCCGAGTTTGGCGAGATCGTCGATGGTTTTCGCCGTCGGATAGGTCGCCGGGTCCCACATGATGATCTGGGGGTTCTTCTCGAGCGGCGCAACGACCGACACCAGGGGTGACTTCGCCCAGTTGTTCGCCTCGCTGTTGTAGCTGTAGCCCATGGTGATCGACTTGTCGGTGGCCATGATCGCCGAAGGACCCTGGAACCCAATGGCCGGCCCTCCGGTGCGAACCTCGAGCTGGATACCGGTACTCGCGCCCTTCGAGTTGATGAGGCTTCCGGAAACGATCTTCTTGCCGGTGTCGACCTTGTAGTCGGAACCGAGCAACTGGTAGAGGGCCCCGTGCTCGGACTCGGGGAACCAGTCGGTCTGGATCACGATCTTGTCGGGGCAGATGCCCTTCAAGGAGGCGGAGACCGCCTTCTTCGTGATCTTCTTCGCCGCCGCTGTTGCCGCGAGAGGCGACAGCGCAACGGCAGCGGCGACGGCGGTGCCGATGAGGACGGTGGTTCTGGTGCGCATGCTCACTCCTGTGTGGGGTTCAAAGATACCGAGGGTGCATCGTGTCCGGCACGTCAGAACATCCCGGCACTCGTTGTGTGACCAACGACATTGATGTTATCAATGTCGGAGGTCATCTTGCCGAGTCAGGCTCCCCGAATCAACTCGGCCAGAGGCATCAACGAAGTTGCAACGCAATCGAAACACTCGCTCGACACACTGGTGCCCTACCGTCACACTTGATGCTGACCGGTATGGCTCCGACCGAAACCGCTCACCAGGGAGTGACCATGGGACTCAGCGTACCGCCGACAACGTATGCGACCAACACGCCGACACTGTCGTTCCGGAACATCTCGATGCAGTTCCCCGACGGCACCCGGGCGATCTCCGACGTGTCGTTCGATGTGTCGAAAGGCGAGTTCGTCACGGTCGTCGGACCATCCGGCTGCGGGAAGTCGACGCTGCTGAAGATCGCCTCGGGCCTGCTCAAGGAAACGGGCGGGGAGTGCCTGCTCGACCGCTCGAACATCGGCTACGTCTTCCAGGACGCCACGCTGCTGCCGTGGCGGACGGTCCGGGGGAACGTCGAACTGCTGATGGAGCTCCACGGTGTCGGGAAGGCCGAACGCACCGCTGAGGCACAGCGGGCCATCGAGCTGGTCGGCCTGAAGGGATTCGAGCACCACCGCCCGAAGTCGCTTTCCGGCGGCATGAAGATGCGCACGTCGCTCGCTCGCACACTCACCCTGAAGCCGCCGCTGCTCATGTTCGACGAGCCGTTCGGCGCGGTCGACGAGATCACCCGCGAATACCTGAATGAGGAGACGTTGAAGTTGTTCACGCAAGAACGCTTCGCCGGCCTGTTCATCACGCACTCGATCAGCGAGGCGGTGTTCCTTTCCACCAGGGTGCTCGTCATGAGCGCCCGCCCCGGCCGCATCGTTGCCTCCTACGACGTGCCGTTCGCCTACCCCCGCGATCCCGAGCTTCGCTTCGACCCCGCATTCGCCGCGCTGTCCGGCGAGATCAGCCATGCACTCCGAGGAGCCCACGTATGAGCACGACCATCAGCCCGGACTCCGCCACGGACGCAGTCGCCGGGCCGCCATCTTCCGGCAACCCTGTGTTGCCGGACGACGCACCTCCGGTGGGGATCAAGCGCAGGGAAGGCGTCGCCGCCATCGTCCTACCGCCAATCGTGCTCGGCGCAATCATCATCGGCTTCTGGTACTTCGTGAGCTACGTGATCCTCGACAAGGACCGGCGTTTCCTCCTCGAGCCTCCGCATCGCGTCTGGCAGCAGGGGTTCATGAACGGCGATGCCCGATCAGAGATGTTCAGCGGCATGTGGTCGAGCGGCAAGGTCGCGTTCTGGGGCCTTTCCATCGCCATCCTGCTCGGCATGGCAATGGCCGTGCTCATGAGCCAGTCCAAGCTGCTCGAGCGAGCCGTCTTCCCCTACTCCGTGGTGCTGCAGTCGATGCCGATTCTCGCTATCGTCCCGCTCATTGGCTTCTGGTTCGGCTACGGATTCAATTCGCGTGTGTTCGTGACGGTGCTGATCTCACTGTTCCCGATCGTCGTCAACACGTTGTTCGGCCTTACCTCGGCGGATCAGGGCATGCACGATCTCCTCACGCTGCACAGCGCCGGTCGTCTCACCCGCCTCCGCAAGATCCAGTTCCCGGCTGCCCTGCCGGCAATCTTCGCCGGGCTGCGCATCTCCGCCGGCCTTTCGGTGATCGGCGCCATCGTCGGCGACTTCTTCTTCGGTCAGGGCGATGTGGGCATCGGCCAACTCCTGAAGCGCTACGCCGCGAAGCTCGAAGGCGAGAATCTGCTGACGGCGGTGTTCCTCTCGGCCGGTATGGGTGTCGCGGTGTTCATGCTCTTCGGCTGGCTGAACAACAGAATGGTCGGCAAGTGGGCGACCGTTTCTCGGCGCTGAAAGGCATCACACTTTCGCTTCGGCGCTGACCGCGTTCTGCCTCACGTCGGGGGCATCAGCAGATGCGCAGCTCCTGCGCGGCGAGGCTGTGCCCGATCGGGGAAACACCGACCCAGCGCCCGTCGATCGGCTCCGACGCCCGTTGGTAGCGCGTGTCGGTGGAGATCCGCAGGCGATCACTGCGGTTGTCGAGACTCGCATGCATGGTGCCGAGCCCGAAGACAACGACGTCATCCGCTCGGTAGTCGTTCCAGAGCCAGCGGCCGCTCAGCATCGTCTGAAGCACACTCGGATCGGTTGTCGGGAAGGAGCCGCCCCGCCCGAGACTGGCCGTGGGCTCTTCGTCGAGGTTCTCGCAGTAGGTGTCGACGTCGAACGATCGATACGCCCGCAGAGCATCGTGATCGCGATGAGAACCCTTCGTGCTCCGGATCGAACAGGCCAGCCGCGGCGAGTCGGAGGACCATGTGGGCACGCGCCGAGGCAACGGCCCCGACATCATGAAAGCCGGGGAGAAACAGGTAGCCGTCGATGGCGAGGCGATCGCCAAGCACATCCGCCGGATCCGTACGTATCGACACGCGGAGGCGACCGGACCGCCCGTCACCCTGTTCGACGACGACACCCTGGATGCTCGGCAGAAGCAGGGTCATGACACGGCGAGCGTTTCGAAGCCGACGATGCTCCGGTCGTAGGCCGGGTTGAGGAAGGTGCGCTTCTCACCGTCATGACGATCGGCGCGAGCCAGGATCTCCGAATCGGCGAGCACATCGATCGGGTGATAGCGCGGGTGGTGGTGCTCGAGATAGGGATCGTTCGCGCGGGCGTTGTAGGCGACGAGCAACAGGTGGCGGTCCGAGTCGGACCGGTTCGGCGCCGAAGTGTGCAGCGTGTTCGAGTGGAAGAACATCACGTCGCCGGGTTCGGCTTCGAAGGCCACCCGTTCGAGGTGTTGTTCGGCGGCCGCCACGCGCGACGGATCAGCGCCCGTCTGCTTGCCGACGAAACCGTGGTCGATCCGGCCCATCAGATGCGAACCGGCGAGCACGTTGAGGCAGCCGTTCGCCTCGTTGTTCGGGGTGAGGGGGATGGCCACCGTGAGCATGTCGGGACGGAGACACCCGTTCGAGTACCAGTACCCGTAGTCCTGGTGCCAGACCCAGGTACCACCCGATCCTGGACGCTTCATGGTGATCTTCGAGTGGTAGTGGTACACCTCCCCGCCGAGGAGGATCTCGGCGGCGCGGACCAGTCGCTCGCCCCGAGCGACAGCTCCGAAGCAATCCTCGCCCGGCTCGTTCCAGAGCGCTATCTCGGTGGCACCCCCCTGTCCGTCGTCCACTCCGTACGCGCGCTTGTGAATCGCTTCATCGACGGCGAAGGCGTGGAGCAGCGCCGCCATCTCAGCCGTCGTGAAGAACCCCCGCTTGACGACGAATCCGTCCCGCTCGAACGACGCCTGATCAGCAGAGGAAATCGTGCTCACCCGACGAACGGTAGCCGGATATATTGATCAGTTCAATGGAGGGAAGCACCCTGGACCCTCCCGCAACGAAGTGGCAGTATTAGTCACATGAATATCGCGGCAGGGATCACGACCATGCGCGACTACTCGCTGGTGGGGCCCGAACGCGATCGAGCCATCGACCGCGGCCTTGCCGACGCGCAGTGGTACACGACCCCCGTCCCTCGTGAAGAGATGCGTGCGTTCATGGTCCGCCGCGATGGGCCCGCAGTGCGCGACACCCTCCTCTGGTTCGCCCTGCTCGCCGGGTCGGGTTACCTCGCCCACCGCACGTTCGGGTCATGGTGGATGATCCCGGCGTTCTTCGTCTACGGAACGCTCTACGGTTCGGTGAGCGACTCCCGATGGCACGAGTGTGGCCACCGCACGGCGTTCAAGTCGGGATGGATGAACGACGCCGTG
>JANPDB010000674.1:0-5068 GCA_031431255.1 Acidimicrobiia bacterium
CATGTCGTGGTGCCAGGAAGGTCCTCACTCAATCTCTCTCACGGGCACACACGCACCAAGGTGTACCGAGCACAACCAGCCCGCCGCAAGATTCTCATGACGTCGTGGCGCCACGCCAGTGGCATGGAATCTCTCTCCCAAGCACAGCAGTCCGCTGTGCGGCGAGCAGTCGAGCGAAGCGAGCGGCGCAGCACCAGACAAGCAGAGGGGCAACCTCTCTCCTAACCGACCGGCGCGCCGCGTTGTGGGAGTGGTGGGAGGAGGAGGCGGGGGAGGAAGAGGTGGACGAGGGGGCCGATGCCGAGGAGGAAGATCACAGTGCCGACGCCGAGCTTGCCGCCGAGGAGCCAGCCGACCAACAGGGTTGCGAGCTCGACGAGCGTCCGCGCCGCACGTATCGACAGGCCGAGGCGGTTGAGGCCCATCATCAGGCCGTCGCGCGGGCCCGAGCCGAGCCCGGAGCCGAGGTAGAGCCCGGAGCCGAGCGCGATGACCACGACACCCAGAACGGCGAGCGCCACGCGCCCGGCAAGGAGATCCGTGGTCGGGAGGTGCGGTCGCGCCAGGTCCAACACGAAGCCGATCTCGAGCGCGTTCAGCGCTGTGCCGAGACCAATCGGTTCCTTGAGCGGCAACCACAGGGGCAGGATCGCCAAACCGACCAGGTTGATGACCACGCCGACGGGCAGATGGAAGCGCTCGGCCAGGCCGGCGTGGAGGACATCCCAGGGCCCGGTGCCGAGACGCGACGCGAAGAACAGCCCGATCCCCACTCCGAAGCAGGCCAACCCGGCAACGCAGCGCGGCAAGCGTCGGGCGAGCTCTCGACGCGGAATCGGATTGCTCCGCAGTCGAACAAACGTAAGCCCACTTATCACGACAATGACCAACAGCCGCCAGAGGGAGGTTGATGACATCAGAAGACTCCGAACCCGGACACGTCAGACAGGGTCGCCGGCCGACGGTTCCTGCGCAGGAGGCTCGGGCGCGACCGGCGGCTGCACCGTAGTCGTGGTCGAACCAATGGCAGGAACCGTCGACGACGTCGGGGGCACAGTCGTCGCCGGCCCACCGCGGGTGGTCGATGTCGTCGACGAGGCAGTTCCCGGACGGCCCGGTCGCGTCGAGGTCGTTGGCCCGACGACGGTCGAGGGACCGGCGGATGAGGTGGCGCCGAAGATCGTCGTCGACGTGTTGGTCGTGCTCGTCGTCGTCGTCGTTGTTGTCGTCGTCGTCGTTGTCGTCGTCGTTGTCGTCGTCGTTGTCGTCGTCGTCGTCGTCGTCGATGACGGCAACACGCCGCCGACGATGCGCGGAGGACCCACGAGCTCGAAGTGCATCCCGTCGGGGATGCTCCAGGTCCCGCCCCAAGCGAACCCGTTGCGACGGAACACGTAGATCAGGCGGCTGTCCATGTTCGGCTTCGCGCCGAAGCCATTGGCGCTCGGGTTGATGTCGATCGCCGCCGCCCAGGAGTGGCGCGAGAGGTTCCGTCCGCTCGTCCCGGTGGTCGTGCGCACTTCACGGGCGCTGAAACATCCGCCGGAACGCTTCGTGTCCCGTACGTCGATGAGGTCTTGCAGGCCGGCCGCCACGAGTTCGACCATCACCCGTTCAAGCGGCTCGACCATCGCCCGATGACAGGCCACGGTTCCGATGATCGGATAGGTGTGCTTGACGACGTTCTTCTTCACCCACTGCGGGTCGCTCTCCAACTCGCCTCGGTCACGCCGGACCATGAATTCCCCATAGGTCATCTTCAGCTCCGCCTGACTGAGCACGCTGTCGATCGTCGGTGGAGTGGCCGAACGCCGGAGATAGGACTCCGGGACGAGCTTCGTCCATGCTTTGTCGACCTTGGCGATATCGCCCCATGCCGCCAATCGTGAGGGCCGACTGAAACCCAGCCGTTGGGCGCTCACCCGCGAGATCACCGCTTCGGCGTTGCCGGCATCGGCATCGGGCACGATCTCACCGACGCGAAGTCGAACGAGCGTCTTCGGGCGATCCCAGTGACGCAACACGAGTACGTCGCCAACACGAGCATTTCGTAAGCGCGCAGATGTTTTACTCAACACCGCTTCGTCGCTCCGTATTGCCGCGGCGGTAGCGTCCCCGAAAAGCGCACGCGCCGCTACCGGTCCGAGCGAGAGCGTCGAGAGCGGGATGGAGAAGGGGAACTTGGCGATCTGCACGATGCGCGGACCCCGCTCCACGCCGACGAGCTCGAGCGTCGCCTGATCGATCACGGTGTTCGCCGCACCGAATCGATTGGCGGCGATCCGGGCAGCGACGAGCAGATCACGTTGTAGACCACGCGGACCGGTGAGGGTGATGCTGTTCGCCCGACCCTTGCGCGACTCGGCGCGGGGCGCGTTCTTCGTGAGCTTGGTCGTCTTGGTGAGGGCGTCGATATCGATCGACGTCGGGACTCCCGCCCCCGTATCGCCGGGGATGGAGGTGGGTGCTTTCGTCGACGCCGGCCGCTTCACGGCACTCGACACCGACGGTGCGACAGCAGACGTGACGGCCATCGCCGCAGCCAGCAACACCGTGATCAGCAGCGTTCGTGCGGTCCACCGACGCCGCTCACCCGCTTTCCCCATCGCCCACCGAGGCTACCTGCGAGTGAAACGCCCGAATTTTCTTGCCGTCACGGGAACTACCGACGGTGGCGACGTCGTCCGAACAAGCACGAACGGCTTCGCCCGCCCACGACAAGGAGCAGGACATGAATGACGAGACCAGCGCCAGCCCCGCCCGATCCGAGGTCGACCGGGCACTCTCCCGGCGCGCCTTGCTCCGGGGCCTCGCCCTCGGAGCCGCCGGTGTCGCGGTGGGTGCCGCGGCGCTTCCCTCGCTGGCCTCGGCGTCGTCCGCGGGTGGTTGGGGCATCATGCCCTCCCCAAAACCGCTCGATGGGCCGTCACCCACAACTCCAGGGACTCCGTTCGTGCCTCCCCGTCCGCCGGTGCCCGGCTTCCGCGAAGTCATCGACGCCGTCGTCGACATGCCCTTCGATGTCGACCTCACGAACCAGGCCGCTCGCTACGGACTCGACGTGCTCAACGTGATGTGGGAGGACACCGGGCGCTCGGTGGGGTCTTCGGTCGGACCGAACATCTCCGACCTCACTCTGCAGGTCCGTGAACCACTCGGACGGGGCAACGTTCAGACGCATCTGCTGCCGGTCATCCGCTATCCCAACTTCAGCGACACCACCGCCGATATCCGCATGGACGACCTCTGGATCAAGGTCGGCAACCAGCACCGACGCTCCACCGTCACGAGCGTGCCGCTGCGCGAAGTTCTCGCCAACATCCGGTCCTACGTCAGCCTGCCCGGCGACGTGATCGGTGACAACGACCTCACCTCCCGACGCGACACGCACGCCCTCGTGTCCGCGCAGCACGTGTTCCTCCCGCTCCCCCGAGAGGGCAAGGCGGAGTTCACTCCGGTGATCTACAACTACCAGTCGTCACGTTCGAACCCGGCGGTGCTCGTCCTCCTCGCGACCCGTGAAGGCACGTCGATGACGGTCGTCGAGAACTGGTCGGGAGACCAGTCGTATCAGCAGTGGGGGCAGCAGCTTTTCTTCAACGACCACGGACAAGAGACCACCTTCACCGGCGAGCGCCGCAGCGCGGTGAAGGCCCGCATCGAGTCCGGCCGCTCACGAAAGGGAGATGCCGGAGCCTTGGACGCCGGCTCCGACATGGTCATGGTCATCCAAGTGCCGCTCGTGCACAGCCAGTACATCCAGCCCTATCCCGAGAGCGAGGAGTACGCGCCCGGGGCCAGTTCGGCCGGTGCCGCGAATGACGCCGTTGCCGCCGCGCCGATTGCCCCGAGCAAGGCCAAACGCGCCGCCAGCGACGTGGAAACAGCAGTCATCGGCCACGGTGAGAAGCTCGGTCCGGTGCGCGAGTTCAACGGAAACCGTCTCGAACGCGACGAGCGCTTCCCCATCCGCGTCACGGTGCAGTTCTACCAGGCGACGAGCAACGGCGTGGTGTCTGGTAACGATCTCGCCGAGGTCAAGCGTGACATCGACCGGGTGTACGCCAACGGTGACTTTGTCGGGTCCCTCGTCGTCCCGCAGAACGATCGTCCCCGTCCTACTGCTTGGAAGAAAGCCCGCACGCCCTACAAGTCCTGACGTCCGGGCTCTGCAGGACTGCGAACGCTTTCCGGAGCGATTCAGCCCGACGCTTCCCCGCTCAGTGCACTACTTGAGCCAGGCGCGGAGCTCTGGGTCGCGCGCCGCTGCCCACACGACCGAGAAGTTCCGGCGGTGTTCGAGCCGCTCGGCGCGTTCGTCGGCGATGGCCAAGCCGGCAAGCACGCCGGCCGAGGGCACTGCCTTGGCCGCGGCGTGGAGCCACGCCTCGGCGACCACGGTGTCCTGGTGATCGCCGAGAACTTCCTGCAGCTCGGCGATCGCCCGTGAGAAGCCTCGGGCATCGCGACCGAACACCTTCGCGGCTGCCTCGGCGGCGTAGCGGCACCGCTTGGCCAGGATGCGGGCCTCGTGGAGATCCTCGTCGGGCGAGTCCACATCGAGAGCGTCAGCGGCCTGCTTCAGTCGCCGCCACCGCTTTCGAACCAGTTCGACGACGACTCGTCGAGCCTGACGCGACGCTGCCTTCGGGTCGTCCGCCGCGAAGCGGGGTTCGTGCGTCGCCGAGATGAGGGCATCGACCAACGCGTCGTATCGACCGGTCGACATCGAATGGAGAAGTCGCGTCCGCGCACGCGACCGCGCGTGCTCCAAACGGCTGAGCAGCAGGACCGACGCCGCCGCATCGGATGCGGGCAGGGCAGCGAAGCGGCGCACGAGCCGAAGCCGGAGCACATCGGCATCTCGAACAGCACCCGCTTCGTTGCCGAGCCAACGCAGTTCGTCGCGCCGCGGTCTCGTCCACGCCGAGTCGAGAATCGGAGCGAACGTACCGAGATCAGAGCGGAGACGACGGGCGGCCACACGGAACTGGTGCAGGTCCTCGGGTTCGTTGCCACCGCGCACCAGGGGATCTCGACGGATGAGCTGATCCAGCGATCCCGACAA
>JANPDB010000675.1:0-2402 GCA_031431255.1 Acidimicrobiia bacterium
TCGCCCGCACGATCGTCGGCGCTCTGTTCTTGGGCGCGGTGTCCGACGCCATGCTCCTCGGCCACTGGTACCTCGTGCAGCCCGGTCTCTCCCGCAAACCGATCGGGGAGATCAACGACTGGCTCCTGCGGCTCTGGCCGATCGAGGTTGCCCTCCTGTTGGTGCCCACCGGCATGATCTCGGTGATCAACGGCTCGATCAGCGATTCCTATGGGGGCATGCTCGGCTGGTTCTGGATCGGATGCGCGCTTATGACCGGCGGACTGGCATTCACCACGCGCATCGTGCTGCGCGAGCGCTTTTACTCCGCCGTGATGGCGGCGACCGGCATGCTCTACCTCGCGATCCTCACGGCGTTCGGCACCGACCTCGTGGCCCGAGCGGTCCTCGCCTGACGAACCGGGCAGCTCTCACCGAGAGCCGCCGCCGGTCGGTCAGTAGTTCGACGGACGCATCGCCGGCGGCGCGCATTCGTTGCGGAAGCCACCGATACGCGGAAGGACGCGGTCGCCTCCCCACAACTGCCTCTCTAGCTGGGCGACCTTCTCCTCGCCGAAAAACCGGACGGCGAGCGCATTCGCCGGGTCGAGCTCGGCGGCATAGCGACGGACCTTGAGGTCTCGTTCGGCCAACACCCCCTGCTCCGCCAGCGGTGTGGGGAGCGCCGCATCGAGCCACGCAAACCAGATGTCGAGCATCCCGTTGGCGATCTCGCGGTACGTCGTGAAGTTCTCCTCGGTGCGGTCCGCGAGGAAGCAAAAGGCCGTTTCCGAAAGTGTGTCGCGGACATAGAGCGCGCGGCTCGTGAACGGCCGTAGGTTCTCGTTCGCTCGGTGCTTCAGCCACAACGCGTTGACCGACTCGTAGTACGTGAAGAGGTGCTCGGTATCGATGATGGTGTCGGTACGGGCGGGGAAATCACCGAGCAGGAACAGGTCGGGGAACGTGCCGAACGCGAACGCGCAGTGCGGCACTTTCACGGTCGGGCCGAGCCACATCGAGAGATGCATGTTGCAGAACCCGATCGTCGGGTTGACGAGGTTCGAGTGCACCATCCAGTCGATCGGTTCGCCGACCCATGTGCTCATGTGCCCCTGCGGCCCTCCCGCCTCACTGGCGTAGCTGTCGTGGGGCAGCGAGCTCGGATCACGGACGAGATCCGGGAACTTGGAATCGACGCGCGCCCGGAGCTCCGCGGTCATCGCCCAGAGCTTGTGGAACCACTCGGTGTTGTCGACGGTTCCGGCGTCGAGCAGTTCTGTGACGTGCTGAAGCGACTCTTTGGCCATAGAGCGAGACGCTAGCGCCGGGTCGCGGGACCCGCCCATCTCCGTCATCGGAAAGGCGGGTGCGCCCGTTTCGAGGCCGAGATCGTGGTTCCGCGTATCCGGCGCCGACAGGCAATGATTGCACCATGACTTCGGCCTCGGACCTTCACGCCGACTATGCCCGGGCAGGTTTCGGCCAGGGACTCACGCCCGGCACGAGTCCGGCGCTCATCGTCATCGACATGGCCAAGGCCTACTTCGAGCCAGACGCTCCGCTGTACCTCGGCGAACCCGTCGCCTCGTCCGTCCTGCTGTCCGTGGCCCGATTGATCGCGGCGGCTCGGGCCGATCACGTCCCGGTCATCTTCACCACCGTGCGCTATCAGCGCGGCGGTGCCGACGGCGGGGTGTTCTTCCGCAAGGTCGGCGCCCTGAGCTGCTTCGAAGCGGGCAATCGTCTCGGCGAGTTCGTCGAACCGATCGTGCCGACCCCGACCGACGTCGTCGTGACCAAGCAATACGCGTCATCATTCTTCGCGACGTCGCTGGCATCCACGCTCACGGCGCTGCGTGTCGACACCCTGCTCATCTCCGGTGTATCGACCAGCGGATGCGTACGTGCCACCACCCTCGACGCCTGCCAGCACGGTTTCGTTCCGATCGTCGTGCGCGATGCGTGCGGTGATCGCTCGGCGGCGGTGCATGAGGGAAACCTGTTCGACCTTCAGCAGAAGTACGCCGAGGTCTACTCGGAAGCCGAAGCACTCGCGTATCTCACCACAGCCGCGGTCAGCCACGACCAACCATGAGTTGCCCAGCCGGGGCGCTGCCTCGTCGGCAATGGGCGGGGCCTTCGGCGCGCGAACTTCAGCGCGCTTCGTAGACTCTCGTCGAACTCGGCGGCTCGTGCACTGGCCCCTCGGAACCCCGCGGATCGAGCGAATGCCGCACACGCGGGTCGTTGCCCACCCGGTCGCCCTCGACGCGGAGCACCCGGCGAATCACGCCGTGGCGGTACAGCGTGGTGACCCGCATCCGTCTGGTCGGGCGGGTGAGGTCGGGTCCCAGGAGCAGGATGAAGTCGGGATCACTGAATCGCTGTAACGACTCGTCGATGACGCGGGGTGTGAAGAC
>JANPDB010000676.1:0-3351 GCA_031431255.1 Acidimicrobiia bacterium
CGTCGTCATGCAGCTACCCGCTTGGTACGCCGCCCTCGACGAAGTCCGCGGACACCGATGCCTCGCACAGGTTGACCTGGCTGCAGCCCGGACTCACTTCGGCGAGGCGCTGCGCGGGTTCCGAGAAGCCGGCCAGCCACTCGACGTCGCGCGTTGTGCGGCTGAACTCGCCAGCCTCGAGGTGTGACGATTCGGAAGGATCAGCGAGGTGTCGTTGGCGTGGTGCTGAGCACCGCGCGTAGGGCGGTCAGCGTCCGGGTGAAGTGGCGGCGCAACTCCGCCGCGGCACCTGCGGCGTCGCCGGCTACCGCCAGATCCTTGAGCGTGCGGTGGACCTCGGCGGTGTTGTAGCCGCGGGGTCGCTCGGGCAGGCCGACGGTCACGAGGAGGCCGGCCCGGTCGGACAGCTGGGTGGCGAGGCGCATCAGCCAGGCCGAATCGCAGGCGGACACGAGGGCGCGATGAAAAGCGGCGTGGGTGCTCGGCGGGGCAACAGGGGAGACGGTGAGGGCGTTCCACGACGACTCGACGCGCTCGCGATAGTCGGCCCCGCCGACGGCCACGGCTCGCTCGAGGGCCATGGGTTCGAGGATCAGCCGGAGCTCGTAGATCTCGTTCGCTTCGTGGAGGTCGACCTCGGCCACTCGGGCCGATCCGTGCGACTGGAGGACGACGAGGCCCTCTGACGCCAGCTTGCGCAGTGCTTCGCGGAGGGGTGTGGCCGAAAGGCCGAGCTGTTCGGCCAACGTCGAGATGACGAGGGCGTCGCCGGGGCCGAAGTCGCCGCGCATGATCGACTCGCGCAGCCGCTGGTCGGCCCACTCGGTCAGGGTGGGTGGTTGTCCGCCGGCGAGGGATCGACCACCTGTCGTCATCTGCCCAGTGTCGCACAGTCCCTGATGTCCTGTAGCATGTATCCTATAGGATCATCGTCGACCCGGAGGTCATGGGATATGGGGTTTCGTCTTGCCAACATCGCCGGCCGCGCCGTACTGGTGTCCGGAGACGCGTACTTCGATCTGCACGAGGTCAGCTCCGGCTCGCTCAGCGCCGACCCGATGAAGGCCATCGCCCACCCGGCTCGGCTGGCATCGCTCACGAGCGAGTTGGGGGCAAAGACGCCCACGGGCCTGGTGTCCGAGGCCACCCTCGGACCACCCGTGGTGCGGCCGGAGAAGTCGTTCGCCGTCGGCCTGAACTTTCAGGCCCATGCCGACGAGGGTGGCATGGAGGTACCGGCCGCGCCGCTGGTGTTCACCAAGTTCCCCTCGTGCCTGGTCGGGCCGACCGCCGACGTCGAACTGCGCAGCGATTTCTGTGACTACGAGGGCGAACTCGTGGTGGTCATCGGCCGGGGTGGCAAAGACATCCCTCGTGAGCGGGCGTGGGACCACGTCGTCGGCGTGACCGTCGGCCAGGACATCTCCGACCGCGTGGCGCAGTTCGCCGCGAAACCTCCGCACTTCGATCTGGCCAAATCGTTCGACACCTTCGGTCCGATCGGTCCGGTCCTGGTGTCCGTCGACGAACTCGCCGACCGCAACGACCTTCGCATCGTCACCGCCGTCAACGGCGAGGTTCGACAGGACGACACCACTGCGAACCTGATCTTCGACGTCCCAACCTTGATCAGCTACCTCTCGCGCATCACCACCTTGGTCACCGGCGACATCATCTTCACCGGTACCCCTGAGGGTATCGGCGCGACGAAGGGGATCTTCCTCAAGGACGGCGACGTGATCACCACCACCATCGATGGCATCGGCACCATGACGAACCGTTGTGTCCGTGTCACCAACTACCAAGGAGAAGAGAACTGATGGCGCTGAACGGTTTGCTCGACATCGAGCTGAGCGTGCCCAACCCGAGCGAACTGCGTGAGTTCTGGCTGCGTCGTGGCATGACGGCGACTTCCGACGCCGTCCTCGGCACCGCTGATCGGCCGGTGCAACTGCGGATCGCCGAAGGCACGTACCGCCACATGTCCGAACTGCACATGAGTTGCGAGACCGAGCAGGACCTCGCCGATATCGCCGAACGCATCGGAACGATGGGCGTCGAGTCGTCGATCACCGACACCAGGCTCACGTGCATCGATCCGGTCTTCCGGCACCGCGTCGTCATCGACGTCACGAGCCCGCACCCGCTCACGCCCACGCAACGCCGCGCCTGGAACCACCCGGGCGAACAGGAACGTCTCAACGTCCGCGCCGATGCGGCGATCGAAGCTACGCCGAGGCCACCCCGACGATTGGGCCACTTCGTGCTCGGCACACCGCACTTCAAGGAGGCCACCGCATTCTTCTTCGACGGTCTCGGCTTCAAGGTGTCGGACCAGGTCCTCAACGGCGTGGCCACGTTCGGCCGCATCGAACAGGACCACCACAACCTGCTCATCCAGCCCGGTCCCACCTCGTACATCAACCACTACGCGATCGAGATGGACGACATCGATGCGATCGGCAAGGCGGGCCAGGCTGTGGTCGCCGAACGCAACGATGCGAATGTGGTTGGTGTGGGCCGCCACTTCCTCGGTTCGAATGTGTTCTGGTATCTCACCGACCCGTCCGGCACGATGTTCGAGTTCTTCTCCGACATCGACCAGATCGTGGACGACGAAGCGTGGGAACGTGACCACTGCCGCCGCGACTGGGCCGGCTCCGATGGGCCCGCTCCGGTATCGGTGTGGGGCCCCAAGGAGCCGGAGACATTCTTCAACCCGGCTGACCTCCCGGTCATCGGCGCCGCCCGCGAAGCCCTCGGTCTGGACTGAATCGGCCATGGACCTCGGAATCCGCGGCCGCTCGGCGATCCTCCTGGCGTCGAGCCGCGGCCTCGGTCGAGCGTGTGCCGAGAGCCTGGCGCGCGAGGGTGTGCACCTGGAGATCAACGGCCGCACCGAAGCCGACGTGCTGCGCACGTGCTACGAGCTCCACGAAGCCCATGGCATCACCGCCACCCCTGTGGTGGGCGATGCGACACGCACCGAGGTCCACGACGCGTTACTCGCCGCGTGTCCCGAGCCCGACATCGTGCTGCTCAACGGCGAGGGCCCGCCGCCAACGGCTTTCGCCGACATCGATGCGGCGAAGTGGGCTGACACTCTGCAGCGCACGATGGTGTCCCCCCTGCTGTTCGTGCAGCGGGTCATCGTGGGCATGCAGCAGCGCCGCTTCGGACGCATCGTCGCGGTCTCGTCGGCGATGGTGAAGTCACCGAACCCGTTGATGAGCATGTCGCACGGTCCCCGCCTGGGCCTCACGGGAGTGCTCAAGGGTCTGTCGAAGTCTTCGGTCGCCCACAACGTCACGATCAACACGCTTCTGCCGGAGCGATTCGACACCGGCCGTC
>JANPDB010000677.1:0-1588 GCA_031431255.1 Acidimicrobiia bacterium
CGCCGGGCCAACACCCTGGCGATCCGCTGGCTGGTCGAAAATGCCCGCAAGCGTCGCGAGCGGTCCATGGCGGAGCGTCTCGCCGCTGAACTCCTCGATGCCAACAATGGCGTCGGCGCCTCCGTGAAGAAGCGCGACGACGTGCAGAAGACCGCTGAAGGCAACAAGGCCTTCGCCCACTACCGCTGGTAACACCGTCGGTTCGTCCCGAGCCGAGCATCACCACTTCCTTGACAGCCTGACCCACCCCACTTGAACTGAACGAGAAGACAATGGCCCGCGAGTTCCCCCTCGATCGCACCCGCAACATCGGCATCATGGCGCACATCGATGCCGGGAAGACGACGACGACCGAGCGCATCCTCTACTACACGGGGAAGAGCTACAAGATCGGTGAAGTCCACGACGGCGCTGCGACCATGGACCACATGGTGCAGGAGCAAGAGCGCGGCATCACGATCACCTCGGCGGCGACCACCTGTGTGTGGAACAACCACCGCATCAACATCATCGATACGCCCGGCCACGTCGACTTCACCATCGAGGTCGAGCGCTCCCTGCGCGTGCTCGACGGCGCTGTCACGGTCTTTGACTCCGTGGCCGGCGTCGAACCGCAGACCGAACAGGTCTGGCGTCAGGCGAACAAGTACAAAGTTCCGCGCATGTGCTTCATCAACAAGATGGACCGCATCGGCGCCAACTTCTACCGCACCGTCGACATGGTCAAGGACCGTCTCGATGCGACCGTCGCTATTCTCCAGCTCCCCATCGGGTCGGGCGGTGCCGAGTCCGACAACCCGTTCGTCGGTCTCGTCGACCTCGTGAAGATGAAGGCTCTCATCTGGAGCAACGAAGAACTGGGCGCCACGTGGGACGAGGTCGAGATCCCGGCCAACATGGTCGACGAGGCTGCCCAGTACCGTGAGGAACTCCTGGAGACGATCGCCACGTCGGACGAGGCACTCATGGAGCGCTACCTCGGCGGTGAAGTGCTGAACGAAGAAGACATCAAGCGGGCCATCCGGACCGGCACGCTGGCGTTCGAGTTCGTGCCGATCCTGTGCGGTTCGGCCTTCAAGAACAAGGGTGTCCAGCCCATGCTCGACGCCGTCGTCGACTTCCTCCCGTCGCCGCTCGACGTCCCGCCGACCGAAGGTGTGGACCCGAAGACCGACGCCGTTCTGCATCGCCGCGCCGATGAGAACGAATCGTTCGCCGCCCTTGCGTTCAAGATCGTGGCCGACCCGTTCGGCAAGCTCACCTACTTCCGGGTGTATTCCGGGCAGGTGTCCAAGGGCTCCGAGCTCTACAACTCGACCAAGGACAAGAAAGAGCGTCTCGGCCGTATCCTGCTCATGCACGCCAACCAGCGTGAGGATCTCGATGTGGCCATGGCCGGCGACATCGTTGCCGGTCTCGGCTTCAAGCAGACGACCACGGGCGACACGCTGTGCGACAAGGACCACGCGATCATCCTCGAGCGCATGGAGTTCCCGGAGCCGGTGATCCACGTCGCCATCGAACCGAAGTCGAAGGATGCCCAGGACAAGCTCGGCAAGGCGCTCTATTCGCTGTCCGACGAGGATCC
>JANPDB010000678.1:0-8863 GCA_031431255.1 Acidimicrobiia bacterium
GCGTCGTGCGCCCGCCACTCCGTCGAGCAGGCCGCGGTGTGTCGACACCACGAGCATCCGTCCCGACGGGCCCCGAAGAACTTCGTCGAATCGTGCGCTCTGGTCGTCCGGCAACGCGACACCGGCATCGACGACCCAAACTGTCCGCTGCAGCACGTCGACCCGTGCGGGTGGCTGGAACGTGCCGCGTCGGGCAATCACCAGGAAGCGGGTGATGGCACCGGCAAGGTTGCCGACGCTCGAGCGGGCCACCTCGAGACCGAGCTCTTCGCCGATGCCGGCAGCGGCCAGAGCGATCCCGTCGTGCTCGTCACGAACCCGGATGCAGGCCTCGGCGGTGGAGGCGCACTCGACTGCGAACAGCTCGTTTGCGGCGATGAACTGCGAGCACTGACGGATCCCCTGCGGGTGCGAGAGCACGCGCATACCCGGGCGGATCGCGACGCCAGGATCGACGTAGGCATCGAAACGTACCGGCACGTCGACCACACCGTTGGCCTCGAGCGACGGATCGCACGCCGATAGGACTTCTGCGGCAAGGTCGACGAGGCCGGACGACGAGTTGGTGATGGGCACGACCGCGAGGTTCACCGTCCCCTCTTCCACCGCCCGCACGAGTGCCCCGAAGTCCGGATACTCCAAGCGAGCGATGTTCGATTCGGGATCAAGGAGACCCCGGAGCTGGCGGGCCGCGACGTCGGAGAAGGTCCCGGCCGGACCGAGGTAGCCGATCGTGTCGACCCGTCGATCTGAGAGCGGGTGCATGGCGCCCGCCGGCCACTGGAAGACCTCGTCGATGCGATGCTGCACATCACGTTCGAGCGCCAGAAGGTCACTGTCGATCCGACCGACCAAACGGAGAACGCACTCTCGCTGACCGAGCCGGACCTCTTCCGAGACGAGTTCGGCCCGAACGACACCGTGAACGCTTTCGGCGGTGCGCACCGCGGAGGCCCCCGCAATCGCCTCGGGGATCAGCACCTTCACCCCGCGAACGACGGTGGCCAGCCAGACGTCGAGCTCGGCATCGAGCTCGATGGGGTCGAGGAGGCGTACACGACCGAGGCGGAACTCGACCGACCGGCTCCGCCCTCCGATCCCGAGCTTGCGGGCATTGGCGATCGCGGACTCGTCGAGCAGCAACGCGGCACGGCCAGGCGAGCCGACGAGGAGATCATCGAGCACGAACGAGGTCGGAGTGACCTTCACGACCCACCCGACGTGGAGGCGATCGCTTCCCGACAGACTCCGAACCCCGACGAGGGCGTTGGTCCGGCGGTTCGCCGCGACCCGGGCCCGGGTCGACTGAACGGCCGAGGTGGCGAGTGCGCCCGCTTCGTGGATCTTGGCGAACAGCCCGCCGGAGAAGTGCGACCGCACGTCCTCGAGATACTCGGTGGTGGCGTCGAGATCCCCGTCGGCTACGGCGGAGTCCAGACGGGCGCGGGCCGTGGTCATCGCCTCGGCGATATGGCCGTCGCGATCTGCAGCCTGGATCGACGCCGTCGTGAGGTCCTGCGCGGGAGCGAGCACACGGGTGCTCAGCGCCAGAAGCAGCTCGAAGACCGGCGTGCGGTTCGCCCACAGATCCCGCTCGATGTCGAGTCCGGAATGGCCGACCACGTCAGCGAAGGTGAGGAGGGCCTGGTGGGTCGCGGTCTGCACGGTGAGCATGATCTCGTCGTGACGGGCGGCGTCCATCTCGTTCACCGTGCCGCCCGCGGTCTCGAGCGCCGAGGACAACCAGCGATGGGCGTCAGCGACGACGAGGTCGGGGCACACGACGAAGGTCTGGCCATCGGCACGCGGCGCGTTGACCCCGAACAGCGCATGGAGTCCGACGATCACCGCATCATGCCGGACACCTCGGAGGACAAGATCAGCGCGCGTACGGTTATGGGAACACTCGATGACGGTGACGTTCTGCGGGATTCGTCCGAAGACGTCGACGGCAACGGTTCGAAGCGTCCCGAGCGGCACCGCGAGGACGACCGCGACGTCGCCGCCGGGGTCGATTTGGTCGAGTGTTGCGAACGACGTCGACGACGAATCGGTCTTTGCCAGGGCGTACGGGTGCTCCATCGTGAGGACCGACGAACTGGCATCGATCAACGTTACGCTCTCCCAGTCCAACGCTCCGAGCACGTGCTCACCCAGCCACCGGCCCACGCCGGCGGCGGCGCCGACGACGACGAGATGACGCGGGCCGGCGATCGGCGTCGGCGGAGAACCGGTCATCACAGAAAGGTGAGGCTACCGGCCGAGCTGCGCGATCAAGGCGCTGAAGATGTGCGACGCACCGGCCGTGCGTTCCCACTCGTCGGCGATGGGGTCGTGGTCGACGGTGCCGACAGCGTCGGGCTCGATGCCGAGGAGCGCCGCACAACACGCTCGGAGATCCTCGGCACCGAGGGGTTCCTCGTAGGCACTGAAGACTTCGAGCCCACCCCACAGCGACTCCGGCGCGGCGATCGCGACGGTCTCGTCGGCCGACGGTTGGGCTAGGCCGGCGGCGATGCGCCGGAAGACGTTCGTGGTGGAGGTAGCAGGCGGCCGGCGGTATCCGCCGACCGGGTGGAGACGCCATTCGAGGGTGATGTCACCGGGCCCGTCGTCGCGGAGCCAGACCTGCGAGCCGTTCACGTAGGTGTCAGTGGGTTCACCCAACTGCGCATCGAGGGCGCTGATCAGCGCCGGAGTGCACCGCCACACGGCGACGGTGGGGAGCGGCTGATCGACGTCCAACGCAACTCAGCCGTTGGCTGTGGCGATGGCGGCGATCGCGGAGCGCGCGAGTTCCGGCTTCGGCGAATCCACCGTCATGGTGATCCCGTCGTCATAGCGCTTGGAGAACGTCGTGACCACCCGGCCGGGCACCCGGTCATCGACCACACGGCGCCACGTCTCGCCGCCGATCGTCTCCTCCACACCGACGAGTTGCAGCGGATCACGGAGACGGCGGGCGAGAAACTTGTCGTTCGTCTGCCAGACATGAACGGACTTCCCGGCATCGGTGGAGCTCCCGCGGACGGTGTACCAGACGTTGAGTTGATAGGCCTGGAAGCCCTGCTTGGAATCGGGCTTGTCGAGAACGACGCGTACCATCGGCGCGTTCTCCGGCAGCACCTTGGGAAGCCGGATCTTGAACGGGATGTCGGTGAATGCCTGGCGGAGGTCGCGTTGGGCCTTGACCGACGCATCGCCCCGCAGGCTCGCCTGCCGCGAGCCGTTGGCGATGAGCGAGAGCGCGAGGATCGCCGGGAACGCGAACACGATGATCCCGGCCCGACGACGAATCTTGCTCCAGATCGGCTTCTCCAGCTTGGTTCCGGGCAGCCCGTTCATCTGCTGCATGGGGTTGGTCGGTTGTGCCGCGATGCCCTCAGCCATGAGGCCAGGCTAGGAGACTGCCGACGGAACCGTATCCTGTGACCCATGACACGAGCGCTTGAGAACTTCGTCAACAGTCAGAGGGTCGGCGCCGCCGATGGGGCCACGACCGACGTCGTGAATCCCGCGACCGGCGAGGTCTACGCAACCGCGCCACGCTCGAGTGGGGCCGACATCGATCAGGCCTTCGCCGCGGCCGCCACGGCTTTCGAGACCTGGGGCCGCACCACGCCGTCAGAGCGGTCACGCGCCTTGCTGCGGATTGCCGACGCCATCGAGGCCAGGGCCGAGGAGCTCGTTGCTGTCGAGGTCGAGAACACCGGCAAGCCGGTTTCGCTCACCATGAGCGAGGAGATCCCCCCGATGTGCGATCAGATCCGCTTCTTCGCCGGTGCCGCCCGCGTGCTGGAGGGTCGATCGACTGGTGAGTACATGGCGAACATGACGTCGATGATCCGCCGCGAGCCGATCGGTGTGGTCGCCCAGGTTGCGCCCTGGAACTACCCGATGATGATGGCCGTCTGGAAGTTCGCGCCGGCGATCGCCGCCGGGAACTGCACCGTTCTCAAACCGTCGGACACCACGCCGGCGTCGGCCCTTCTCATGGCCGAGATCGCCGCCGAGTTCCTCCCACCCGGTGTGTTCAACGTGATCTGCGGCGACCGCGACACCGGGCGAGCGATGGTCGCGCACCCGACGCCTCAGATGGTCTCCATCACCGGTTCGGTGCGCGCCGGTATCGAGGTCGCCCGCAGTTGTGCAGACACCCTCAAGAAGGCGCATCTCGAACTCGGTGGCAAAGCGCCGGTCATCGTCTTCGACGATGCCGACATCGAAGCCGCGGCCGCAGCCATCGCCATGGGCGGCTACTTCAACGCCGGCCAGGACTGCACGGCGGCGACGCGCGTCCTGGTTGGTCCCCGGGTCCACGATGACTTCGTCGCCGCCCTCACGGACGCGGCCCGGGGGACCAAGACCGGCGCTCCGCATGACGACGACACGTTCTACGGACCACTCAACAACCCCGCCCAGCTGGCCCGCGTCGCCGGGATGGTCGACCGGGCGCCGTCACACGCCACGGTGCAGACCGGCGGGTCACGGATCACCGGTCCGGGCTTCTTCTTCGAACCGACCGTGGTCTCGGGCATGCACCAGGACGACGAGATGATCCAGGACGAGATCTTCGGCCCCGTGATCACGGTGCAGCGATTCTCCGACGAGGCCGAAGCAACTCGCTGGGCAAACGGCGTCAAGTACGGGCTGGCATCGAGCGTGTGGACCAAGGACCACGGCCGGGCCATGCGCATGGCCCGGGCCCTCGATTTCGGCTGCGTGTGGATCAACACCCACATCCCGCTCGTGGCCGAGATGCCCCACGGCGGGTTCAAGCACTCCGGCTACGGCAAGGATCTGTCGATGTACGGCCTTGAGGATTACACGCGGCTCAAGCACGTGATGACGAACCTCGAGAGTTGAACCCATCGGGTCACCCAACCCGAGCAGGGGCAGAGACAAACCTGGAGGTTTGAACCGGTCGGGTCAGTCGTGCGTCGGCACGGACCAACGGGCCGTCGTGCCGGTCGGCGACGACCACACGTCGAAGGTCCCACTGTGCTTGCGGGCGCGGGTCGACGCGTTGTGCAGTCCTTGGCCGGCGGTGACGATGCCGACCTCGGCACCCACACCGTCATCGGCCACCTCGATCGTGAGCATGCCGTTCACATGCTCCACCATCACCGTGGTCGACGTTGCGCGTGCGTGTTTCGCCACATTGACCAACAGCTCGCGGGCAACTTCGAGTCCGTTTGACGCAAGATCGAAGGCCACGTCGTCGACGTCCCCGCGGAACTCCAGCCGGGGCGTGAAGCCGAGGATCCGTGATGCCTCCGCGACGGACAGGCGAACCGCGTGGTGGAGTCCGTTCTCGAGGCCTCGCTT
This sequence comes from Acidimicrobiia bacterium, assembly GCA_031431255.1. Taxonomy (GTDB): domain Bacteria; phylum Actinomycetota; class Acidimicrobiia; order Acidimicrobiales; family JANYDT01; genus JANLQX01. The sequence goes on from JANPDB010000678.1 coordinate 5,329, forward strand.
GGTGTGGAGTGCGAACACCGTCGCCCGGATGTCCGTGATCGCCCGATCGATCTCGTCGATGACCGAGTCGATACTCGGTCCGTGTCCGGCCCAGACGACGCCCGAGTCGGCGGCGCGGGTCGCCTGCAGGTGCAGGCCCGCGGCGTAAAGCCTCTGGATCACCCCGTCGTGGAGATCTCGGGCGATGCGCTCACGTTCGGCTTCTAGGGTGAAGAGGTGCTCGGCGTGGCGCAGGACGCGTTCGGCTTCCTGCCGGGCGGCCGCATTGCGAGCGGCGGCGACGACGAACGAGTCACCGTTGAGCATCAGGGGACTGAGGCTCACGTCGACCGGCACGGTCGCGCCGTCGCGGCACTGCCCGATGAGCACGCGGCCCGCACCCATCGCGCGTGCGGTCGGTGTCACGCTGAACAGGGTGCGATGACTCCGATGGAGGTCGTGCTTCTCGGAAGGGATCAGCACCTCGATCGACTTACCGACCAGCTCGTCGGGGACCCAACCGAAGATCTCCTGCACGCGATCGTTGGCGAACACGATGTCGCCCCGGTCGTCGATCACGACGGTGGCATCGGGGCTCTTCGAGGTGAGGAGGAGTAGGAACTCCAGGCTCAGTTCCATCAGTACCCGGGCAGCGTTCCCGTCAGAGTGTTTCGCGTGACTTCACGGCGAATACGGCGGCCTCGGTACGCCGGCTCATCCCGAGCTTCATGAGGATCGACGACATGTAGTTCTTCACCGTCTTCTCCGCGAGATGGAGATCGGCGCCGATCTGGGCGTTCGTCTTCCCCTCGGCCACGAGACCCAGGATGCTGCGTTCGAGTTTGGTGAGCGAGGCCAAGCGGGGGTCTTCAGTGGCGACGGGGTTGCGGATCCGCTCGAAGAGGTTGCGCGTCATGGTCGGGTCGAGCAGCGAGTCACCGTTCGCGACACGACGAACAGCCGTGACCAGATCGGTTCCCCGTACCTGCTTGAGCACGAAACCTGCGGCGCCGGCCAGGACCGATTGGAACATGGCATCGTCGTCGGCGTAGGACGTGAGCATGAGGCAGCCGATCTGGGGGTGAGCGACCCGAATGTCCCGGCACACCTCGACGACACTCCCGTCGGGCAAGGCCACGTCGAGGACCGCCACATCCGGGCGGGTCGCGCCGATTCGCTCCAGGGCTTCGCGGCAACGGCCCGCGGTTCCGACGACGGTGATCTCACCGGAGGATTCGAGCAGATGACGGACGCCTTCACGTACGACCTCATGGTCGTCCAACAGGAAGACCCGGATCGGCCGTGTTCCACCGGCGACGTCGACAAAGCTCACGACCTTGAGTCGACCACCCATCGGTCATGGGCAGCAAGGGACCTAGGTCCCGAGTCCACGGTCAGTCGGCGGTCAGTCGGCGGTGCGGGCGCCCGGAACGACGACCACCGGGCAGGTGGCGTGGTGCACAACCTGAGTCGCAACCGATCCAAGGACAAGCCCGAGGAAACCTCCGTGCCCACGAGCACCGACCACGAGGAGGTCGGCGCCTTCGCTCGCGTCGACGAGCGCTTGGGCCGCCGATCCCTCGGTGACCACCGGATCGATGGACACGGTGGAGGGCGAACCCGTGGTGGCGTCTCGGATCGCGTCAGCGAGCAGCGCCTCGGACGACTCTTTCATGACGCCGAGGTCGACGAGCCGCATCGTCGGAAAACCGACCGCCGTCGGGTAGGCCCAGGCGTGGAGCACAACGAGCGACGCCCCCCGGAGAGCAGCTTCCCGCAGCGCCCAGCGGAGCGCCGCAAGGCTTTCGTCCGACCCGTCAACCCCGACCACGATGCGTGCGTCCATGGCTGCCAGCCTGCGCCCGATCCGGAAAACGCGGACAGGGCCAAAGGTCCCGGCCCCTCGGGGCCCTTGCGCTCTAGGACCGACGGTGCAGGGTCGGCACCGTCGAGGAATGAGTTCTTCCGCACCTGTTGAGTACCGTCAATCCTCGGAGGGGGCGACCCTCGTAGCCCTGATCGGCGCCGGCTTGGCCATCGTCCTTGCGCTGGTGGCGTTCGGTTTCAGCGTCCGTGACCGGGCCGACGGTGGCTCGTCGGGCGGCGGGGCGGCGGCGAAGGTCACCGACGTCGCAGTCACGCTGAGCGATTTCAAGATCACGACCGCGACGACCACTTTTCCCGCCGGCCAGATCCGGCTGAACGTGTCGAACACCGGGTCGGTCGCCCACAACCTCGGAGTCGAAGGCATCGGCAAGACCCGCGACATCCCGGCGGGATCGTCCGCCGTCATCGACCTCGGCGTCCTCGAGCCGGGAACATACAACTGGATCTGCGACATCCCCGGCCACGCCGACATCGGCATGAAGGGAACCTTCCAGGTGGTTGCCTCGGCCGACGGTGCCTCGTCGGGCGCGGCACCGGCGAGCGCCGCTCCGGCAGGCGAAGCCGCTGCCGGCACGGACCCCTACGCCGGTGTGGATGAGGCCCACCGAGCCGTCGTACAGGAGTTCCTGCAGGGTCTCCCGGCCAAGACCGCCGGCCTCGGTGGCACGCCGCTCAAGCCGAAGATGGAGAACGGCATCCCCGTCTACGACATCACGGCGAAGGTCGTCCAGTGGGAGGTTTCGCCCGGCCGCAAGATCGAGGCGTGGACGTACAACGGCACCGTCCCCGGTCCGGAGATCCGGATCAAACAGGGTCAGCGCGTGCAGGTCCGCATCAAGAACGACCTCCCCGAGTCGACCTCGATCCACTGGCACGGCCTGGAAATGGCGGACAACAAGCAGGACGGCGTGACGTTCGTGACGCAGGATCCGATCACCCCCGGCCAGACCTACATCTACGACCTCACCCCGATCAACTGCGGTTCGCACATGTACCACTCGCACCACTCCGCCGACGCCCAGGTGCCGCTCGGCCTGCTCGGAGCCTTCATCGTCGACTGCACGACCACGCCGGTCCCGGCGTTCGCCGCCCACGACACGGAATACACCGAAATCCTGAGCGATGGTCCGATGGGCTTCTCGATCAACGGAAAGGGCTTCCCGGCGACCAGCCCGATCGTGGCCAAGGTCGGGGAGAAGACCCTGCTGCGCTTCATGAACGAGGGCCTCATCATCCACCCGATGCACCTGCACGGACATCGGATGACCGTGGTCGCCAAGGACGGGAACTTCCTGCCCCAGCCCTACGAGGTCGACACCATCAACGTTGCACCAGGCGAGCGCTACGACGTCATCGTGACCTCGCTCTACCCAGGCGCGTGGGCGTTCCACTGCCACATCCTCACCCACGCCGAATCCCCCCAAGGCCTCCACGGCATGACCACGGTCTGGGCCGTGAAGCCGTGAGGCTTCGTTCGGTGATCGGCGCCGCGGTGTTCGCTCTGGCCCTCGCCGGGCCGGTTGCGGCCACCGCCGCCTCAGCAGCACCGGCACCGACCCTGACGCTCCGGGAGGTGGCCGGAGGCGGCGGCCAGCGCACCTACGAGGCCGACCTGCGGGTCGGCGGGGTGCCCGTGAAGGCGGGAGACCTCGACATCGGCGGTCTGGGG
>JANPDB010000679.1:0-3112 GCA_031431255.1 Acidimicrobiia bacterium
CGCAATCTCGCTGACGGACTTCTGTTGGAGCATCGGTGCCAGCAGCACAGCCACGACGAGGACGATCGGGGCGAACACGCCGAACACGAGCCGCCACGACAGATGCTCGGCCACGGGACCGGCGATCGCCGGTCCGACCAGTGCGGGAGCGATCCACGAGCCCTGGGTCGCCGTGAGCATCCTGGTTCTGATGCGCTCGGGATAGTCCAGGCCGATCACGGCGAAGCACAGCATGAGCGTCGCCCCCGAGCCCACGCCAGCCAGCGCGCGACCTATCACCAGCGTGGTCATGTCTGTCGCCACCGTGCAGACCACAAGCCCGGCGGCGAACGACGTGAGCGCGGTCACCATCGGTTGGCGGGGCCCGATCCGGTCGGCGGCGGTGCCGGCGAGCACGGTACCGAGAAGCTGTCCGAGCAGGAACGCGGAGAACGCCCAGCCGTACAGGTGGTCACCGTTCAGCGATCTGGCGACGATGGGAAGCGCTGTGGCCACGCCGAGGTTCTCGAAGCCGACGATGGAGATCGCGATGAGGACTCCGACCGTCAGACGACGCTTGCCCGGCGCGAAGAGCTCGGCAAATGACGACGACTCGGCCCCCTGGGGAACCGAGTCGTCCTGGCGTGGTGGGGCCGAAAGCGTCACAACGCGTCGGAGCTCCGAACGAAGCTCACGTGCGCGACAGGAGTCGGCGGTTCTTGGCTCTGCTTGATCGTTGCCGGGCCATCACGTGCGCGACAGGAGTCGGCGGTTCTTGAACTTCGACTTCACGTAGTCCTTGTTCATCAGCGCGATCCAGTCGATCGAGATCGACTTGGGACACGCCTCCTGGCATTCCCCGTGGTTCGTGCACGACCCGAAGAACTTCTCCATCGTGTCGACCATGGCCTCGGTGCGCTTGAACCGTTCGGCCTGCCCCTGGGGCAGGAGGTTCATGTGCGCCAGCTTCGCTGCGGTGAAGAGCGACGCGGCGCCGTTCGGGCATGCGGCCACGCAGGCGCCACAGCCGATGCACGCCGCCGCATCCATGGCGGCGTCGGCGACCGGCTTCGGGATGGGGATGAGGTTGCCGTCGGGAGCGCCTCCGGCGGCGACAGTGATGTAGCCCCCAGCCTCGACGATCCGGTCGAACGACGATCGATCGACCATGAGGTCCTTGATGACCGGAAACGCCGTGGCCCGCCAGGGCTCAATGGTGATCACTTCACCATCGCGGTACTGGCGCATGTGCAGCTGACAGGTGGCGGTCCCCTTCTGCGGACCATGGGGCGTGCCGTCGATCATCAATGAGCAGGTACCGCAGATGCCTTCCCGGCAGTCGTGGTCGAAGATGATCGGGATCTTGCCGTCGTTGCTCAGGCGCTCGTTGAGCACGTCGAGCATCTCCAGGAAGCTCATGTCGGGCGAAACACCCGGCACGACGTGCTCTTCGAATCGGCCCTGCGCATTCGCGCTCTCCTGGCGCCACACGCGCAGCGTGAGCGTGAAGGTAGGGAGGTGCCCGGCGACAGCGGTTGTGGGTTCCATGACTGCGGTCACGTGAGATTCCTAAGCGTAGAGATGATCAGGGAAGGTGATTACTTGTACGAACGGACGGCAGGTTTGATGAACTCGAACACGAGCTCTTCCTTGTGCTTCGTGGCGTGCGCCATCTCACCGTTGAACTCCCACGCCGAAACATGGGCGAAGTTCTCGTCGTCGCGCTTCGCTTCACCGTCCTCGTACTGGAACTCGGTGCGGAAATGACCACCGCAGCTCTCCTCCCGGTCGAGCGCGTCCTGGCACATCAGCATGCCGAGCCCAAAGAAGTCGTCGACTCGTGCGGCCTTCTCCAGGCTCTGGTTCATCGACGTGTCGTCGCCCAGCACCCGTAGGTCGGTCTTGAATTCCTCGTAGAGAGCGGGAATCTCGGCGAGGGCCTTTTCCAGCCCGGTGCGGTCACGCTCCATGCCGCAGTAGTCCCACATGATCTTGCCGAGCTCACGGTGGAAGTAGTCGGGCGAGCGCTTGCCCTTGACCCCGAGGTACTGCTTGTAGCGGCCGCTCGCCTCGGACATCGCGTTGGTGAACGCCTCGTGATTGGTTGGCACCGGCTTGGTGTTGAGCTGCGGGGCGAGGTAGTCGCTGATCGTGTAGGGGAGCACGAAGTAGCCATCGGCGAGGCCCTGCATGAGCGCCGAAGCGCCGAGCCGGTTGGCGCCGTGGTCGGAGAAGTTCGCCTCGCCCATCGCGTAGAGGCCGGGGATGGTCGTCATGAGGTTGTAGTCGACCCAGATACCGCCCATCGTGTAATGGGAGGCGGGGTAGATGCGCATCGGCGTGTCGTAGGGCGACTCGCCGGTAATGCGCTCGTACATCTCCATCAGGTTGTCGTAGCGCTCGGTGACCTTCTCGGGGCCAAGGCGCTTGAGCGAGTCGCCGAAGTCGAGGTAGACACCGTTCTTGAGTGGTCCGACTCCACGTCCCGAGTCGACCTGGCGCTTCGCCGCGCGGGACGCAATGTCGCGTGGTGCGAGGTTTCCGAAGCTCGGATACATCCGCTCGAGGAAGTAGTCGCGCTCGTCCTCAGGGATGTCGGCCGGGAGCCGCTGCTCGTCGAGCTTCTTCGGCACCCAGATGCGTCCGTCATTGCGCAATGACTCGGACATGAGCGTGAGCTTTGACTGGAACTCGTCGCTCTGCGGGATACACGTCGGGTGGATCTGGGTGAAGCAGGGGTTGGCGAAGAGCGCGCCCTTGCGGTGCGCACGCCACGCCGCGGTGACGTTGCACTGCATGGCGTTGGTGGAGAGAAAGAAGATGTTGCCGTAGCCGCCCGTGGCGAGGACCACAGCGTGGGCGCTGTGCGAGGTGAGCTCCCCGGTGCGCAGGTCTCTCGCGACGATGCCGGCGGCCTTGCCGTCGACGGTCACGACGTCGACCATCTCGGAGCGGTTGTAGAGCTTCACCGTGCCGAGGTGGATCTGCTGGGCGAGCGACTGGTACGCGCCGAGGAGCAACTGCTGGCCGGTCTGCCCCTTGGCGTAGAACGTGCGGCTGACCTGGGCACCGCCGAAGGAGCGGTTGTCGAGCAGGCCCCCGTATTCGCGGGCGAACGGGACCCCCTGGGCGA
>JANPDB010000680.1:0-2385 GCA_031431255.1 Acidimicrobiia bacterium
GAAGAGGTGCGTGGTGATGCCGCCCTGGCGGAGCGCGTCGGTGATGGGCCGCTCCCACAACTCGATCGATCCCCATGGGCGCCAGAGGAAGTCGAGCGCGCCCACGAGGATGTCGTGGCGTGCCGGCATGCACGGCAGCGAGCCGGTGTAGTGCCGATCGAAACGTGTAGCCCGCTGGGAGAAGCGGTCGAGGTTCGGGGTTTCGAATCGCTCACCGTCGACCTTGCCGACGGCCCCGGCCACGGTTGCCCGGTCGCGGTACGGCCCGATGAGGTGACGGTTGAGGCTGTCGAGCAGGATCACCACCATGCGCTGAGGCATCCCGGCCGCAGTGGGATTGGGCTCGACGTGCGGTCCGCTCATGACACGAACGGTACCCGGCGGGGGTTCGCTGGGGCGACCTCGCCCGGTGGACTTTGGAGGATTTGCTGCTCTCAGCGCAACAAATCCCCCAAACCCTCGAACACAACGGCGTCGCGGAAGCATTCCCAGGGGGCGTGGGTGATGCCGGCCCCGATCTGGCCCACGCCGGCCTCACGGTGAGCGATCCCGGTGTTGATCACCGGCGTGATGCCGGTGTCGACGACGGCGCGGGCGTCGATGCCGAACGCCGTTCCGGCGAATCCAAGGGCGGGAATGGTGAAGATCGGGTCGGCGGTGATCGTGATGTCGCGCATCGAGATGCTGTGACGGAGCGCGTCCTGCGGAGTCCCGCCGACGAAGCCGACGATGGCCGGTGCAGCACCCATGGCGAATCCGCCCAGGCCGGCGGTCTCCGTGATGGCGCTGTCCCCCAGATCCGGGTTGGCGTCGGACGGTCCGTAGCCCGGGAAGTACAGGCCGTCGATCATCGCCGCGGGAGCGGTGAACCAACGATCGCCGCTGCCGCTGACCCGGATGCCGAAGTCGACACCGTTGCGGGCCATGGCGGTAACGAGCGTGGAGTGGGCGATGCCACTTGCCGCGTCCATCCGGAGTTTGCAGGCCGCCATCGAGAGGTTCAGGAAGAAGTGGTCGTTGCCGCCGATGAAGGAGAGTGCCCGCGCGGCAACTGCCGGGGTGGAACTCGCGAGCCCAATCGCCGACGCGATTCGTTTGAGGAACTGCCCGGTCGCTGCCGTGTTGCGGTTGTGCAGCTCATCGCCCATGGTGAGTGCCTGGGCCATGATCGGCTGGAGCGGGATGCCTCCCATCGAGACCAGCGCAGCATCGAGCGTCGGGCCGAGTTCGGCCGAGAGCCAACGCAACCGATCGAGGACGACCTCACCGTAGGCCCCGAAGCGGAGCACCTGGCCGAGCCCCTCGTTGAGCGTGGCAAAGGTCTGGGCGCCACGAGCGGGATCGCCGACGACCCACACCGGCATGCTCGGTCCGATCACACCGGCCATGGGACCGACGGCGCCGTGGTGATGGCACGGGTCGAGCGCGATCACGCCACTGGCCAGGAGGCGACTCGCCTCGTCGGGCGTGGAGGCCCACGATTCGGCGAGTGCCGCACCGATCAGCGCACCACGCATCGGCCCGCACATGTCGGGCCACGCGATCGGCGGTCCGGCGTGCAACAGGCGTCGCTCTTCGTGACCGAGACCGGCGATCACTTCGCGGGCTGGAAGCACACGGGTCACCACGGGGTCGACTGCGAGTGCGGCCTCAACTGCCAGCAGGTTGGCCTCATCGACCCGAGGATCGACGAACAGCGCCGCATTGTGTCGTGCGGTATCGGTGTCGCCGTCGAGCGGTGGTCGCCAGTCGAGCGTATGCACGGTCGCGTGGCTTCGGGCCCCGGCGACGACCGCGTCGACACCGATGCTCAGCACTCGCGACGATGCACTCAGATCAGCCATGAGAACGCTCCATCGCCATGCACGCAGCGGCGATGCGCGCGGCATCGGCATTGGAGTCGGCGACCACCACGCCGGCCGTTCGCAACTGTTCGACGACGTCGCGGCGACACTGCGGATCGTCGTCCGTGCCGCACACGTGGGCGATCACGATCGGCCCGTCGGAGGAAGGGTCGATTGCCGCAACGATCGGCGCGAGGCTTTCGACGGGGTGCATCGTGGCGCCGTGCCCGAGCACGACGTCGACGAGGACGATGCTCGTTGTGGGTTGGGTCACCGCCCAGCGAATCCGTGCGTCGCGCGCTGACGGATCGATCATTGGATGCGGCCGACCGACGGTGTACTCGTCGTCGCCGAAGTCGATAAGTGTGTGGCCGCCAACGGATTCGCGGATCCCCGCGGCGCCGAGCAGGGAACGCGTCTCGCCGACGAAGGTGCCGCCGCAGAACGCTCCGTGAATCAGTCGACGGTCGGGCGACTGGCGACGGGCTCGCTCGGTCGCCAAGGCCGCCGCGTCGTGAGCGTCCGGCGGAAGCGAATCGTC
>JANPDB010000681.1:0-3795 GCA_031431255.1 Acidimicrobiia bacterium
CACCACCGTGCCGATCGCCGTGTACTCGGTGCGGCCCTCGAACCCGATCTCGCCGCACGTCGCAAAGCCCAACGCGATACCGATACCGAGGGTGAGCTCGTGTCCCCGACGACGCCACGCAGTGGACAGTTCGGCGGTGCGCTCGCGCATGTCGACGGCGAGTTGGACGGCGTTCCACGACGGATCGTCGAGCTTCACCGGATCGTTGAAGAACACCAGCATGCCGTCGCCAGTGAACTGGGCGATGGTGCCGTCGTAGTCGAAGATCATCGGGCCGACGGCTTCGTGGAACTCGCGCAGCACGGCCATTACTTCCTCGGGCTCGGACGTCTCCGAGAACGACGTGAACCCGCGCAGGTCGCAGAACAGCACGGTGATCTCGCGTCGATGGCTGGCCAGGATCGACTCGCCGCCGCTGGCGATCGCCTCGGCCAACTGCGGGGAGACGAAGCGCCGCAGCATGGTGAGCCGCTCCACCTCGCGGACCTTCTCGTCGACCCGCTCCGCCAGGTGCTCGTTGAGGTCGCGCAGCTCGTCGGTCATCCGCTTCTTCTCGACACAGGCACCGATGCGGGCATGCAGCAACACCGGGTCGAAGGGCTTCGGTAGGTAGTCCTCGGCGCCCAGCTTGATGCAGGCGATGATCGACGCCATCTCCTCGACACCCGAGATTACGATGAACGGGATCGCCTTCAGGCGCTCGTTGCCGTGACGGTGCTCGAGGAACGCGTAGCCGTCCATGACCGGCATCTCGATGTCGGTGAGCACGACGTCGATGCGGTCGCCTTCGGCTTCGAGCACGGCGAGGCCCTCTTGAGCGTTGCTGGCCTCGAGCACCGCGTAGCCGGCGTTGCCGAGCGACATCGACAGCATCGTCCGGTTCAACGGGTCGTCGTCGACGACCAGCACGGTCGCAGTGGGGGCGGGTTCCGTCATGGCTTGAGTCTCGCGTGCAGTTCGTGCAGGGAGCGACCCCGATGGGTGCGGGAGGTTGTTCACCTGGTCGCCCTCGGAGCGACCAGGCCACCAAGCATCCCGACGGGATCACCGGAGCTTGCGACCCTTCTTCTCCATCATGCGCCCGTTGACGTCGATGAGCTTCTCGCGCACGCCGTCGGGCAGTTTGGTGAGGACACCGACGAACTTGGCGTCAGGGCCGACCAGGTAGCGGGCCTTGGGACGGGACGAGGTGAGCGCGTGCTCCACCGCCCTGGCGACGCGGTCCGCGTCGACGCCCTTCGTCTTTCCGTGTTCGACGAACGCCCGCTGAGCATCCAGCATGAAGCCGTAGCGTTCGCGCAGCGGGCCGGTGAGCCGAGCCTCGGCATCGGCCAACGTTTCCTCTGCCTTTTCCCAGATGGCGGTCTTGATCTCGCCCGGTTCGACGACCGACGAGCGCATCTTGGTGTTCCGTGACAGTTCTTCTCGCAGTGCCCAGTTGAACGCTGACACGGCGTGCTTGCTGGCGGCGTACGGCCCCAGGCCAGCTGCAGCGATACGGCCGGCGATCGATCCTATGTGCACGAACCTTCCGTCGGCCTTGTCGACGAGCGGCATGGCCTCGCGGGTGAGGGTGACGAGGCTGAAGAAGTTGATGTCCATCTGCCAGCGCCACTCCTCGTCGGTGAGCACCTCCACCGGGCCGCCGACAGCAATCCCGGCGTTGTTCACGAGCCCGTTGAGCGAGCCGACCTCGGTGCCGATCTGGGCGAGCACCCGGTCGATGTGCTCCCGATTGGTGACGTCGAGAATCACCGGGGTGATGTCGCCGGTGGTGGCCGCTACGAGCCGCTCGCCGTCGTCGTCTTTGCGGACACCGGCATAGACCTTCCACCCGTCTTTCGCGAGCCTGGCGACGCACGCGGCCCCGATCCCGGTCGAGGTGCCAGTGATGAGGACGGTCCGTGCGGGCATAGCGGCTCCTTGATGGGCGGCGTTTTCGGTGGTGAGGCCAGTGAAGCGGGTTTGCATCTCGTGGTCCGCGATCGTGATCACACAGTGGCGAGATTGGTGCTGGGCGCGCTCCGGACGAGAGATGATACGCTCGAAAGTATGACGAATCTGACTACCTTGAAGGTGTCGGTCGCCACTCGTGATGAGCTCAAGGCGATCGCGCAGCGCGAAGGTCTGACTCTCGATGCTGCGTTGCAGCGGCTGCTGCGGGCCGAGCGTCAGCGTCAAATGGGTGCTGACCTCGCCACCCGAAACCACTCCGAGGACGACGCGGCGCTGGTCACCGGGTTGTCTGCTGCGGTTGGCCGTGCGCTCCGGTGACATCCTCACCATCGACTTCGGCGTCCCCATCGGGAGTACGCCTGCCCTGGTGCGCCCAGCGGTCGTGGTGACTGCCGATTTGACGCTGTCGTTGTTCTCCACGACGTTCCACGTGGTTCCAGTGACGACGAACCGTGAGCGCGCGTGGGCCTCGGACGTTCCACTGGTCGACACGGCCCTATCAGCTGACTCCGTCGCTCAGTGTCATCTCTGTGGCGTGGTCGACCGCCTGCAGATCGTCGAGGCAACGGGTGAGAACGTGGGGCCGATCCTGCTCGCTCAGATCCGATCAGTTCTGGGTGATCTGCTCGACATTTGATCCGCGCCCATCCGGTTCCGTGAGCGCTGCCTTCGTCCTCTCAAATGTGTGCGCGATTGCTGATGCCAGCGTTTCGGCGTCTACTGCGTTGCCTGCCCTTGTCTGTGACTCCAACTCGCCGCACAACTCCGCCAGCTCGGTGGCGCCGAAGCTGGCGGCGTTGGACTTGAGGGTGTGGGACTGGCGCTTGAGCACGTCGAGATCGCCGATGGCGGCGGCCTCGGTGAGCTGGGCCACGAGGGACGCCCCGTTGTCGAGGAATGACGACACCAGCCTGGCCATGGCCTCGGGGGTCGACGCGATGCTCCGCAGGCGGTCGAGGGCGACGGGGTCGAGGGCTGCAGGACTCACGACATTTGCCGCTGCGCCGTCGACGCCCGACGAGGGTCGGGTGTCGTCGCCATCGGCTCCGGTGGTGGCGTCGACGTTTCTCGACGAGGCCAGCGGGGTGGCAGCCAGAGCGGTCGCCAGTTCTTCGGGGCGGATGGGCTTGGAGAGGTAATCGTTCATGCCCGCCGCCAGGCACGCCTCGCGGTCGCCCTGCATGGCATTGGCGGTCATGGCGACGATGTGGACGCGGGCCGCTGCCGTTCCAGACGAACGGATGCGGCGGGTGGCCTCGAGGCCGTCCATCTCGGGCATCTGCACGTCCATGAGTACGAGGTCGTAGGGCAGCGTGGCCACGGCTTCGACCGCTTCGAGACCGTTCGACGCGACGTCGGCCCGGTACCCCATCGACTCCAGCACCAGCAACGCGATCTGCTGGTTCACGTTGTTGTCCTCGGCCAGCAGAATGCGTAGCGGGTGGCGTTCGCCGAGCGTCTTGGTGTCGCTCGGCGTTTGCACGCTCGCCGCCGCCGCCGTGCCGTCGGAGAGCAGCGACACGAGCACGTCGAACAACTGCGACTGTTTCACCGGCTTGGCCAGCGCAGCAGTGAACACGGGGTCGACCTCGTCGGCGCCACCGAGTGACGTGTAGAGGACGAGCGGCAGAGCAGGACGCAATGCGCGCAGACGATTTGCCAGTTCGAGCCCGTCCATCTCGGGCATGTGCATGTCGACGATCGCCAGGTCGAACGCATCGCCGCGCTCCACGAGCGCGAGCGCTTCGGGGCCTGACGCGAAAGACTCGCACCGCAGACCCCACGCCTCGGTCTGCAGGTCGAGAATGCGGCGGTTGATGGCGTTGTCGTCGACGACCA
>JANPDB010000682.1:0-2532 GCA_031431255.1 Acidimicrobiia bacterium
CCGACAACGACGATCTGTTCACTCTTCATCGCTCTACCAATCGTCGCGGGGAACACCCACCATGAGTTCTCACCGAGGTTGCCACAGCCTGCCGTGGGGCCGGTACGGTGCAGCAGTGCTCTGGTCGCTTCTTCGTCGGAACCGCGATTACCGAACGCTGTTGGTTGCGCAGATCATCTCGTTCGCCGGCGACTGGTTCGCCACCGTGGCCTTTGCCGGTCTGGTGCTCGACCGGACCGACTCGGACCTGCTGGCCACGCTGGTGTTCGTGGTCTCGGCACTGCCGGCGTTCCTGGTCACGCCGCTCTCCGGGCCGGTCGCCGATCGATTCGACCGTCGCCGGATAATGGTGGTCTGCTCGGTGCTGCAGGGTGTCGTGGCGCTGGGGTTCCTCGCCTCGCAGACGCGCTGGATCGGATTCGGTTTCCTGGCCCAAGGCGGTATTGCCGCCATCGGAGCGTTCTTCGGGCCAGCGTCGCAGGCGGCGATCGTGAACCTCGTCGATCCGGACGATCTCCCGACGGCATTGGCTGCGTCGTCATCGGTCTGGGGGGCGATGCTCGCCATCGGCTCCGGCCTCGGGGCTCTCGTGGCCAGTCAGTTCGGTCGTTCCACGGCCTTCGGGCTGAACGCGGCGAGCTTCGTCCTCGCGGGACTACTGATCAGCACCATCCGGGGAAAGACGTCGCAGCGGGCGAGCGGCGCGCCTCGTCAGCCGATGCGACCGATTGCTGACTCGGTCGAGGCGATCCGCTATGCCCGATCGAACCGGTACATCAAGGTGTTCTTCTTCTCGAAGGCCGGATTCGGACTCGGAACCGGGGTGGTCGGCCTGCTCGCAGTGCTGGCGAAGCGCCGTTTCGACGCCGGTGACGGCGGCACCGGAGTCCTCCTGTTCGCTCGAGGACTCGGTGTGTTGAGCGGTCCGTGGTTCGTTCGGATCGCTGCTCGGCGCGGACTATCCGGTGTGATCGCCTGCTGCGGTGTCGGAGCGATCGCCTACGGCCTCGGCTACCTCTTCGTGTCCTGGGCGACCGCACTCGCGTTCGCCGCCGTTGCGGTCTTCCTGGCGCACCTAGGTGGAGGCGCGCAATGGTCATCGGTCATCTATGGAATCGCCATGACGGCGCCCGACGAGGTCCGCGGTCGGATCGGCGCCGCCGACTTTGCCCTCGTCACGCTCTCGATGAGCATCTCCCTCGGTGTCGCCGGTTGGGCATCGAGCCACTGGGGTCCCGTCTCGACCATCCGTGCACTTGCGATCTTGCAGTTGTGCTGGGGTGTGTTGTTCCTCACCCTGACGCGTGAGCTGCGAAACGAACCCGTCGCGACGGTCGAGCCTCTGGTGACCGCAAGCGGACCGCAGCCGGCACAGTAGCGGCATCAGGCGCCGGCGGCCTTGAGGCCGGCGAGCACCCGTGAGGGGGTCAGCGGGAAACGGTCGAACCAAACGCCAGTCGCGTCGTGGAGTGCCGCAGTGACCGCAGGGGCGTAGGTCATGTACGGCATCTCGGACATCCCCCTGACCCCGAACGGTCCGAGCGGGTCGGCGAGTTCGAGAATCACCGAGTCGACCCGCCGTGGGATGTCGCCGATGCCCGGGATCAGATAACCGGAGAAACGGGGGTTCGTGATATGCCCGTCGCTGACCTGCAGGTCCTCGCTGAGGGCATAGCCGTGGGCCTGAACCACACATCCTTCGATCTGTCCGACAACGCCCATCGGGTTGACGGCTCGGCCGACGTCATGCGCGCTGACGACGTGGTCGACGACGATGTGGCCGGTCTCGGTGTCGACGCTGAGCTCGACCACCTGTGCCACGTAGCCGTAGGAGAAGTTCGGCATGCACGAACCGTCGACGGGGCTCAGCGGCTCCGTCGGCGGCGGCGTGTAGCGGAACCGGCCGATCGCCGGACGGGCACCCTCTCGCCATGCCTTGTCGGCCTCCTCGGCCGCCCCGAGGATCGAGTTGCCCGACATCCAAGTGAGCCGACTTGCGCTCGCCGATCCGGAGTCGCCCGATGTGGAGGTGTCGGAGAACACCCCCTTGACCCTCTCGACCGGCAGGCCGACCGCCTCGGCGGCCATCTGGAGGAACGCAGTGTGGGCGCCCTGACCGACATCGGCTCCGCCGTGGAACACGGTTGCGGTGGTCGGGGATTCGTCGCCTTCCTCACCGAAGAGATGGATCTCCGCCTCGCAGCGCTCGGGGAACCCGAAGGAGAACCCGATGTTCTTGTACGCGCAGGCAATGCCGCGACCGCGCTTGATTGCTCCGGCAACTGCGGGGAGCGAGGCCACCGGCGAGAACGGTTGCGAGTGGGCGAGCGGCTCGTCGAAGTGTGACCGCTCGGCGCAGGCCTCGAGCACCTCGGGAAGCGTCACCCCGGTGGGCATGACGGTCTGGGTGATGCCGATGCTCCCTTCGCGCAGCACGTTGCGACGACGGATCTCGACCGGATCGATGCCCAGAGCCTCGGCGAGCTTGTTCATCTGGCTTTCCGCGACGTACGTTCCCTGCGGACCGCCGAA
>JANPDB010000683.1:0-4702 GCA_031431255.1 Acidimicrobiia bacterium
GTTGTCGGCGGGTGCATCGCGAAGGTGGTCGAAGAAGGTCTGACCGTGCACTCGTTCGAAGGGCACCTGGCCGGTACGGACTCCGTCGGCCAACTGCGTCCAGCCCATGAAGTGGAACGGCTGGTTCACCAAGACTCCGAGCGCCCGAACGGAGTTGGGCGTATCGGACCTGAGCGCGTCGCCCAGAGGAGTGTTGGCGAACCTTCCGTCCGGGTCGGCACGAAAGACGCCGAGACTTGCCGTTGCCCGCATCAACCGACGAACCCATGGCTCGTAGGCGTCGAGCTTCCCGGCCACCTCCGTGGGTGTCAGGGCTTCGCTACCCAAGGCATCGGGGATCCCGAGTTGTGCGACGGCCGCCAGCACCCGCGACGGCAGTGTGGCCATGATCATCCCCATGACTTGCACATGAGGCGGCGGGCCGGGTGGCCCGGTCGGTGCTGCGACGTTTGTCATGTTGAACCCCTCTCGGTGTGTTCACCGGCGGAATCATGGCCAATCGCCAAGATCGACGCGTTCGTCGCTCGAACGGGACGGCGACAGCGATCGGTTTGTCATCGTCCGGGTCGGCTTCCTGTGCCCGT
The DNA here is from genome assembly GCA_031431255.1 of Acidimicrobiia bacterium. GTDB lineage: Bacteria > Actinomycetota > Acidimicrobiia > Acidimicrobiales > JANYDT01 > JANLQX01. The sequence continues at coordinate 585 of JANPDB010000683.1, forward strand.
AGTTCACCACATCCACGCTGAGCTCGCGGTGCTGAAGAGTTCGGGGTGCCGCTTGAACACAAGGCCACTGAAACCCCGAGCTCTGTGTGGTGCCGGCGGGTCTCGGGCAGAATCCAGCGATGACCCACGTCTGGCAGGTCGAGATCGACGAGTTGGCCCATCGCAAGGCGCTCGCCGCCCAGATGGGAGGAGCAGAGCGAGTGGCCCGTCAGAAGGCCGCGGGAAAGTTGACGGTGCGCGAGCGCTTCGACCTGTTCTGTGACCCGGGCACGTTCTCCGAGATCGGGGCGGTGGCGGGGGTCGGGACCTATGACGACGACGGCAACCTCGTCGGCTTCACGCCGTCGAACGTGGTCGCCGGGGTGGCCGAGGTCGACGGACGTCCGGTGGTCGTCTCCGGTGACGACTTCACGGTGCGGGCGGTTCGGCCGAAGCGACCATCCCGGCGAAGCGCGATTTCGCCGAGCAGATCGCCATCGAACTCGGCCTTCCCCACGTCCGTCTCGTCGATGGGATGGGCGGGGGAGGGTCGGTGAAGTCGATCGAGATCAAGGGGCGGACGCTGATCCCGGCCATCAACGGCTGGGAGAAGGTCGTCGCGCACCTTGGGGTCGCGCCGTCGGTGGCGCTTGCCCTCGGGTCGGTGGCGGGCATCGGGGCGGCACGGGTGGCCACGAGTCACTACTCGGTCATCGTTGCCGACACCGCCCAGATGATGATCGCCGGCCCGGCGTTGGTCGACCAGGCATCGCTCGGTGACGTGACGAAGGAAGAGCTCGGCCACGCCCGCATCCACACGTCGAACGGTGCGATCGACGACGTGGCCCAGTCCGAAGAGGAGGCGTTCGCCGCGGCGCGCCGCTTCCTCAGCTATCTGCCGAGCAACGTCGACGAACTACCGCCGCGGAGTGCGCCGACCGATGATCCCAACCGGCGTGACGACTCGCTGGCATCGGTCGTGCCGCGAGATCCGCGCAAGGTCTACAAGATGCGCACGATCATCAACTCGATCGTCGACCGTGCCGGTCCCGACTCTGAAGGCAGCTCGTTCTTCGAGATCGGTAGGGGGTGGGGCAAGTCGATCATCACCGGCTTCGCCCGACTCGACGGGTGGCCGGTCGCGATCTTCGCTGAGGACCCCTACGTCTACGCCGGCGCGTGGACCGCGGATGCGTCACGCAAGGTCACCCGGTTCATCGATGTTGCGTCCACGTTCCACCTCCCATTGGTCCACCTCGAGGACTGTCCCGGCTTCCTGATCGGCAAGCAGTCCGAGGAGGCCGCGACGATCCGATTCGGATCCATGGCTCTCGCCGCGCTCGGACAGTCGACGAGCCCGTTCTGCTGCGTGGTGATCCGCAAGGCGTTCGGCGTTGCCGGTGCGGCGAACAAGGTGCCCGGCAAGACGCACTTCCGGTTCTCGTGGCCATCGGGCGACTGGGGTTCGCTCCCGATCGAAGGCGGGCTGGAGGTCGCGTACCGTCAGGAGCTCGCGGGCATGGAAGGGGACGCTCTGCGGGATGAAGTCGAGAAGATCCGCGTTCGCCTGAACCGGTTCCGGAGCCCGTTCCGGTCGGCCGAGGTGTTCGAGATGGAGGACGTCATCGACCCCCGCGACACGCGTTCGGTGCTCACGCGTTGGGCGAACCTCGTGGCCCCGACCCGCAAGCCCGGCCCGATGGCGTGGACGTTTCGTCCGTAGGGGAAGTTCGGGGTTTGGAACATTTGTAGCTCTGGGAGCTACGAAAGTACCGAACCCCCGGCTCGACAAGTCAGGCGCGGCGGTCGAGGCTGTCGGGGCGCTCCGATAGCACCGTCGCCATCTCGTCGTCGGGGTGGGCGACGAGCCACGCCGGCTTCAACTCCACAACCGGTGTCGGCGCGCCCGCTGATGTCGGCGTGCTCGAACCTGGCCGGGCGCTCTCGACGGTCTCGAGGTAGACCGACCGGCCCCATAGACGGGCGACCGCAGGAAGCGTGCCCTGGGCGTACTCGGCGTCGAGGCCGCTGCCTTCGTGGCGGTGCTCCAGCCACAGCGCGCCCATGCGGAACGCATCGCCGTCGGTCACGACGATGCGGGGTGTGCCCCGTCGTGACAGGTCGGCGACGAGCTTGTCGCGGATCTCCTCGGCCTCGCGGGTGGTGATTCGGATCTTGTTCTGCTCGCCGGGTTCGCGTTCCCAGGCGAAGAGCTTGCAGCGCTCGGCGACACCCGGTGTGAGGAACTGGGCGATGAGCGACACGTCGTCGCACACGGCGGCGAGCTCGAGCACACGGGCGCGCCCGGAGATCTCTCCCGCGCCGGGGAACTGGATGCGTTCCTCGTCGGTCGGATGGTCATAGATCCGCTCGACTTCCTTCCACAGCTCGTAACCGAGGTTGTACGGGTTCACCGACATCTGGTGCGGTTGACCGACGGACGCATTCAGGCGGTCGTACTCGACGAACTCGTCGGTCGGGAGTTGCAGTCCCTGAACGATCTGACTGTGGACCCACACCGCGAAGCCTTCGTTGGCGATCTTCGTCCGACGCTGCGGACTGAAGTACGCCGCCTCGTCGCGAAGGATCGACACGATGTCGCGCTGCCAGTCTTCGAGGCGTGGTGCATGGGCGAGGATGAAGCCGAGAAGGTCGGGATCGGGTTCGCGGGGGAATCGTGCCCGCCATGCGTCGACGTTGTCGTCGTGCTTCTGCTGGGCAGCGGCGGCTTCCTTCGGGAAGAGGTCGCCGTAGGTGTCGATCGGGCGGGCTGAGGGAGGACGCGCCGCTTGTCGCTTCACGATGTCCATGGGCGCATGAATGGCCAGCGCCTGCACGTCGTCGACGAAGTCCTCGACCCGGGCCTGCCCGAATCGGCGGCCGTAGTCCTCGATGCGCTCGGCCCCGGCACGTACGCGGTGGAGGAACTTGCGATCGGTGTTGGCGAAGTAGCTGTTGTGCTGGAAGAACCAGCAGTGGCCGTAGACGTGGGCGATCACGAGGAGCTGCGCGACCCACGAGTTCCCTTCGAGCAGATACGCCTGATACGGCTCGGTGTTGAGCACGAGCTCGTAGATCCGCGACCGTCCATGGTCGTGGCTCAGCTTCATCTGCTCGTAGTCGCGCCCGAAGCGCCAGTGCGAGTAGCGCCCCGGCAATCCCCGGGCGGCGATGTCGTAGATCCGCTCCGCCGGGGCGAAGTGGAACACCACCTCGGGCACGTCGAGGCCGAGCGCCGCGGCAAGGGCCCGGCATTCGTCGTCGAGGCGCTGCAGGTCGTCGAGCCCGTACGCCTTGGTGGCCCGCTCGGCGATCTCCGATACGGCCAGCGCGAAAGCGTCGGTGTCCGGTGTGCGAACGTCAAGTGCGGCGCAGCATCCGATCATGCGCTCAGCACCTCCTCGGGAGCGGGGGAGAAGATGGTCTTCAGGGCTTGCCAGATGTCCTCGTCCTTGGCAACCCGAGCGGTTTCGAGACCGTCGATCTTGGCTTTGCTGAGCAGGCCGTAGATGTGCTCGCCGCCCCACGGGTAGCGCTGGGCCCGGTCGATCTGCACGTAGCCGATGAGGTTGGCGATCTTCGCTGCCTCGTTGACGAGCTCGAGAAGACGGGGGTTGTCGTCGGCCCAGTTGTCGCCGTCGGAGCAGTGTGCGATGTAGACGTTCCATTCGTTCAGCGGGAAACGCGTTCGCTGAATCGACAGCGCCAGCTCGTAGGCCGATGAGCACTTCGTGCCGCCCGACTCGACCCGCGTGAAGAACTGCTCCTCGTCGCACTCCGTCGCTTCGGTGTGATGGGCGATGAACACGAGCTCGATCGTCGAGTAGCGGCGGCGGAGAAAACGCGTCGCCCACCAGAAGAACAGGCGTGACACCCGCTTCTCGAACGTACCCATCGACCCCGACACGTCCATGAGCAGGAACACGACGGCCTGCGACTTCGGACGGCGGCTCTCGCGATAGGTGAGGTACCGGATGTCTTCTCGCTCGAAGTCGCCTATCCGCGCATGACCCCGTGATGCGTTGCGGCGGAAGTTCACGCGCATCGTCGCCTTCTTGTCGAGGATCGGACCTTTGCGCGCCCGGTCATCCCAGAAGATCGAGTCGGTCTCCATCTGTTCCCGCGCCCGTGGGGCCAGA
>JANPDB010000684.1:0-3366 GCA_031431255.1 Acidimicrobiia bacterium
AGGGTCGACCGTGGCGCGATACCCCGTGATCACGCCGAGCCGTTCGAGCCGACGGACCCTCTCGCCGACAGAGGTCGCCGAGAGGTGGACGATGTCGCCGAGCTCTCGCCACGACATCCGTCCCTGTTCGACAAGCGTGGCGATGATTCGATGGTCAACAGGATCAAATGCCTTTGATTCATTGGCCATGACAACCATTGTGCCCGATTTTCGCCGGCATCCACGGCCGCCTAACCGTCATGCTCGACGTATGACTTCGCGAACCGTCATCCGCACCGTAGGGATACCCACCGAAATCAAGACCTCGGAGTCTCGAGTCGCCCTCACCCCCGATGGGGTCCGGGAACTGGAACGGACCGGAGCGCAGGTGCACGTGCAGGCAGGTGCTGGCGAAGGCGCCGGGATCTCTGACGCCGATTACGCCGCGGCCGGCGCGGAAATCGTGCCGACAGCCGATGACGCGTGGTCCATGGACCTCGTCGTGAAGGTGAAGGAACCCCAGGAGTCCGAATTCGGCTTCCTCCGCTCGGACCTCACGCTGTTCACGTACCTCCACCTTGCCGCGTACCCCGAGGTTGCCGGCGCGCTCCTCGCGTCCAAGTGCACGGCGATCGCCTATGAGACCGTGCAGACGGCGAATGGCGCGCTGCCGTTGCTGGCCCCGATGAGCGAGGTGGCGGGACGGCTCGCCCCACAGATGGGCGCCCAATTTCTCGAGCGTCACCGCGGCGGACGAGGGGTGCTGATGGGCGGCGCTCCCGGTGTCCGTCCGGCACGCGTTGTCGTCCTCGGAGCGGGGAACGTGGGGTGGAACGCCGCGTGGATCGCCGCGGGCATGGAGGCGGAAGTACTCCTGCTCGACAAGAACCTCGACCGGCTGCGCTTCGTCGACCAGATCCAACGCGGTCGAGTCGTCACGCTGGCATCGAACCAGGGGGCCGTCGAACGTGCGGTGGCGGATGCCGACTTGGTCATCGGTGCCGTGCTCGTCGCCGGCGGCCGGGCCCCGGTCGTGGTGAGCGAGGCCATGGTCCGGACAATGAAGAAGGGCGCGGTGATCGTCGACGTAGCCGTCGATCAGGGCGGATGTGTGGCGACAACCCACGAGACGACGCACACGGACCCGATCTACGAGCGCCACGGCGTGATCCACTACGCCGTCGGCAACATGCCGGGAGCGGTGCCGTATACGTCGACCTACGCGTTGACCAACGCAACCCTCCCCTACGTCGCCGACGTTGCCCATGGGCTGCTCGCCGCGGCGGACGACCCGGCGTTGGTGCATGGATTCAACTGCGTCGACGGGCACCTCACCAATGCCGTCGTCGCCGACTCGCTCGGCCGTCCCCACGTTCCGTTGGCGACGGTTCTTGCCTGACGGGAAATCGTCCGCGCTCTCGGCGGCAGGCCTGCGGCAGAACACCTCCCAACGACGATCGGAGGTGTTCTGCCCCCATATATGGGGGCAACCTCTCTCCCAACGGATCCCAAGTTCGCAGGTAGTGGTGGGTTGTCGGCAGACTGGGATCCGTGGCTCGTCTTTCCTTTCCTCCCGCTGCCCTGCCGGCATCGACCGAGCAGCTCCGCGCCGACGTGCGGGCGTTCCTCGCGAGGGAGATCGCCGACGGCGCGTTCGTTCCCCGCTGCGACACGTGGCTGTCCCAGCACGACCCGTCGTTCTCGGCCAAGCTCGGCGCCGCCGGCTTCCTCGGGCTCCCCTGGTCGAAGGAATACGGCGGTCACGGACGCACGGCGCTCGATCGCTTCGTGGTCGTCGAGGAGCTCCTCGCCCACGGTGCACCGATCGCGGCGCACTGGGTGAGCGATCGCCAGTCCGGGCCCTCGATCCTCAAGCACGGCACCGAGGAGGCAAAGCGCGAGCTCATCCCCGACATGGTCGCCGGGAAGATCTTCTTCTCCATCGGGATGAGCGAGCCCGACTCCGGCTCCGATCTGGCGAGCATCCGCTCGACGGCGACGAAGACTGACGGCGGTTGGCTCCTCAACGGAACGAAGGTGTGGACCAGCCAGGCCCACAACAACCACTTCTTCATCGTGCTCGTACGCACCACCCCGGTCGCCGACGCCGGGGCGAAGCACGCCGGGATGAGCCAGTTCGTCATGGACCTGCGGGCACCTGGGGTGGACATCCGGCCGATCCGTACCCTCAACGGCCACCACGACTTCAACGAAGTCGTCATGACCGACGTGTTCGTTCCCGAGCACTACCTGATGGGAACCCTCGGCAACGGATGGGCGCAGGTCATCGGCGAGCTTGCCTTCGAACGCTCAGGACCCGAGCGCTACCTCTCGACCTTCCCCCTCCTCTCTGCGTTGATCGATGCGGTCGGCCCGAACCCGAGTGACGAAGCGGCGGCGCAGATCGGCATGCTCGTCGCCCGGCTCTCCGCGCTTCGCCGACTCTGTATTTCGGTCGCGGTGTCGCTCGACAACGGCGGCCTGCCAGTCACGGAAGCAGCGCTCGTGAAAGACATGGGTACGCGTCTAGAGTCCGAGATCGGTGAGGTCGCCCGACAACTTGTGCCGCCCGGTGCGAACCCGACCTTCGACCAACTTGTCGGTGATGCGGTTCTCTCGGCGCCCGGCTTCACGCTTCGTGGAGGAACGAACGAGATCCTCCGCGGGATCGTCGCCCGAGAGCTTGGAGTTCGCTGATATGCGCGCAGATGATCTTCTCGTCGAAACGATCGAGGGCCTCCTCTCGAAGGAAGTGACCCCGGAACGCATCCATTCGGCGGAAGGCGGCATGGACGTAGCGCTGTGGACCTTGTTGGAGGACAACGGCCTGACCAGCGTCGGCGTTCCCGAGTCCGCCGGCGGGATGGGTGGAACGCTGCACGACCTCGGAGCGATCGTGCGGGCCGCTGGCCGTCATGCCGCGCCGGTGCCGATCGGAGACACGCTCGTGGCCGCCACGTTCCTGACCGACATCGCGATCCCCTCCGGGCCGTTGGCCCTCGCCGTCGTCCGCAACGATCGCCCTGTCATCCGCATCCCGTGGGGCGGCGTGGCCGAGCATGTGGTCGCGGTGAGCGACAACGGTGTCGCCCTACACCCGGTCGGCTCAATGCCAATCAGCGCTCGCGGCGACAACTACGCGGGTGAGCCGTGGATCGAGGTCGCCGCAGACGCGCTCCGCGCCGGAGCAAAACCGAGCGACGCCGGTCCTCGCCACGCGCAGGGCGCGGGTGCGTTCGCCCGCGCGATGCTCATGGCCGGCGCACTCGAACGCGTCGTCGACCTGTCGGTGCAATACGCGAACGAGCGTGAGCAGTTCGGCAAGCAGATCGGCAAGTTCCAGACCATTCAGCACTACCTCGCCGAGATGGCGGGCGAAGCGGCCGC
>JANPDB010000685.1:0-11077 GCA_031431255.1 Acidimicrobiia bacterium
TGCACGAACGGGAACGACGGCCCGTCATAGAGCGTGAACACCGTGACACCGTCCGAGGTCACCACCCGATCCATCGGGAGACCTTCCATCGGGCCGTCGTCGACCTCAACGCTCGTCGGGGTGATCGACTTCGTCACGATCGGATTCCCGGCACGATCCGTAGCCACGTCCACTGCCCGAACCCAATACCTGCCCTGACCGACTGACTCGGTGAGGAACAGCGTGCGACCGTCAACAGACAACGCATCGAAGCTCCAAACTCCGCGGAGCACGACCGTCTTCAACCCGCTGCGCGTGACCACCGCGAAACGCGACGAAACAGCACCCGCCCCCTGCGGCTGGACCAACGCGAGCGATGACCCATCGGCACTCGCTCCACCGACAAGACCACGCGCCGCAACCTCCGGCAACGACCACCGGCCCCGCACCGTCGAAGACCAGGACAACGACCCCAGGACACGCTCAACCCGTGTGGCCGACCCGACCTGGCCGATACGCCACGCACCGGCAGCCCCGTCGACGGGTATCACCTCGGCCGCCGGCGATGCGGCACCGCGATCTGCCACCACCCCGGACACCAGCAGAGCTGCCAGAACCATGACCGATCGCCAACGCATACCCTCATCTACCCCGCCCAGCGTCGAATGGTTCCCACGCCGGACGATCCCGGGTTGCAGGACGACCGCGGTCGGTACCTCGCACCGACGCACCGCACAACGCCACGCGGTTGTCCGGCCTCGGTGCGTCAGGTCCCGCCCGACTCCGACCCATACGAGCGGGTCACGGCGGTCTTGGCGATCGCGGCCTAGCGATCGTCAGCAAAGTTTGTCGCGGGAGTCCCGACCGGTCGCACACCTCGCACCTCGGCCACGATCGAACGCTCAGAGCGCGACTCGGCCCGACATCACACGTATAACGGCCGGCTATTCGGCGGGTCAGTGGGTTCTCTGGAGTGAGCGAAGTGTGCGTGTCGTGTTGGTTGGGCGCGCGGCGGCCGTTGGGCCGTTCACGGCGCCGTGAGTTCGGTGCGGGCGTAGCGGACGGCTTCGGTGATGGTCGTCGCCGCCCCGGTCCGGACACAGCTGTCGAAGGTGTCGACGTCGAGCACGCTGCGTACTTGATCGACCGCCGCAACAACGCTGACGGCCACGTCGGCGCCAGGGCGGTGGGTGGCGGCGCCGAAGAGAGTGGCGGCGATCTCCGGTCGCCCGGTCCTGTCGAAGAGCACGACCATTCGGCCGAACGAGAATGTTAGGAAGGTGGTGTTGTCGGCTTCGTGGAACGAGTCGATGCTCGCGCTGAACAGTTCGAGCGCCTGGCTGCTTCCCTGGAGATGATCGCTTCAGAGAACGGGGTCTGGTGTTGTCGGGTGTAGACGAGGCCTTCACGGAAGATGTTGAGCGCCCGGTGCGGGTCAGCCACGGCGTACGCCAACCCGTACGCGTAGTACGCCGTCGCGATGATGCCCGGGTTGGCGTGAGCGCGGGCAGCGTTCATGGCGTCGTCCGCGATCGCGATCGCCTCACCGGAGCGTCCGACCAACGCAAGAATGGATGTCAGTGAGCACAATCCGAGGACGTGAGCGAGCCCGGTCCGGGCGGCGAGCCCGGTGAAGATCTCCAAGGACCGGTCGACCCGCCCGGCCTGGAGGTGGGCGTGAGCCTCCCGGTAGGCGGCCCACCCGTCGGTGAAGGGCTGGTAGCCGGCTTCGTCCTGCAACCCGACCGCAGCCTGGGCGTAGCCGACACCATTCTCAACGCTCGATTCGAGTGCTCCACCGCCTGCCGTGACCATCGCCTTGGTCGCTGACGATGTGGCTGCGATGGTCGCCGCTGCGCTCGCCGCTGGTGCGCGCCCCCTACGTCGAACCCATCGACAAGCTGTGGGGTCAAACCGTCGCCTACATCATCGACCCCGGCGGCACGCTGATCGAGATCGCCACGCCGGTCGGAGGCGGCTAACGCCACCGCTCCGTCACGAAAACCCGGGCGGGGTAGCCTTTCCGATGCCCGACATCAAACGCTCGATCACCGACCACGGCGACAACATCGACCGTACGGCCGAATGGGAGGAGCTCCGGCGGCGCTACATCGCGGACGAGCGCCCCGCCTCGAGCGCGCGGGGCGTGCATCACCTCGCCCTGCTGTCCTCGGACGTGGCGAGAACGATCGACTTCTACCAAGGTGTGCTCGGGTTTCCGTGCACCGAGATCTTCGAGAACCGCGACTACCGGGGCTCCACCCACTTCTTCTTCGACATCGGCAACGGGACGCTGGCCTTCTTCGACTTTCCTGGCCTCGACCTCGGCCCGTACGCAGAGGTGCCCGGGAGCATGCATCACCTGGCCATCTCCGTCTCGGCTGAACAGCAGCAGGCCATCCGCGCCCGCCTCGACGACGCCGGCGTCCCCATCGGCTTCGAGCACGGAAGGTCGATCTACTTCAACGGTCCCGACGGCGAACGACTCGAACTCCTGGCCGAACCACTCGGCGAGATGGGTGGCGAGCCCATCATGTAGCCCGGTTCGGCGGCGCACGACGGGTGCACCCGTTGGCGGTTGGCGGCCGCCGCCCCTGAAGTGAGCGCAGAGGAAAACGATGTGGATTCAGAGTGGTACTGGCGGTTTCGTCTGCCCGACGACCAGGTCGATGCTGCGCGCGGCCAAGCAAGCCGAGATCGTATGGGCGTCGACGAAGGACCGCCGAGACACTCGACAAGCTCCTCGAACTGGCCTGGGTACTCACTCCGCTCGGTGAAGAACAAGAAGCAACACGATACGGTCGGCGCGCTATGGAGCTTGCTCGATCGCGAGGCTTGGTCGCCATAGAGATCGAGGCACTGCTCCACACGGCCACGGCGTTGCGATTGCCTCGTGCGCGAGTCCAGTGTTACACTTTTCTCGCGAAAGGAGAACCCCTTGACCACCCACGCCAAAGCTGTAAGCGACTGGATCGCCACCCTGCCGCCGCGTTCGTTCTTCGCAACCACCGACGCGCCTGGACCCGCTCGCGCCGTTGAGACCGCCCTCTCACGACTCGCAGCCCGGGACGGACCAATCCAACGAGTCCGACAGGGCCTGTACTGGAAACAACCACCGGCCACGCCGTTCGGTCGATCACGACCCGACCCGACCGACGCCGCATTCGCCGCCGCCGGGGCCGGTAGCGGCCTCAGCGGACCGTCCGCCGCAAACGCGCTCGGACTCTCAACACATGTCCCCCGTCAACCCGTTGTGGCGGTCGTCGGACGCCCCCCAAAAGGACTCCGCAACGTCCGATTCGTCAACCGATCCAACCCTCACCGCATCACCCTCAACCACCTGGAAATTGCCTTCCTCGAAGTACTCGCAGACTTCGACAACGTCAGCGAAATCGACTGGCCCACGGCCGTGAAACTTCTCCGACGAATCGCGTCCAGCTCAGGCGTCGACCTACAACACGTCGGCATCGTGGCGAGACACGAACGACGCAAAGGGATCACGGATCGTCTCGCGTCCTTGGTGTCCGCATGAGCGACACCAACAGTTCCGAAGCGCCGCTGTAGCGAGACGACAGCGAAACGTTCGACGCGCTCCGCGACGGTGCCGCCGAACGGTTCGCCATCGACTCCGGCGCAGTCGAAAAGGAATACTGGGCGCTTGAAGTGCTCCGCGCCGCCACCGCACCTCTCGACGGCGTCGACGAGTTCGTCTTCAAAGGCGGAACCAGTCTCTCCAAGGCCTACGGCATCATCGAACGGTTCTCCGAAGACATCGACCTTCTCGTCATCACCACCGCAACCGGCAAAGCCCTCAAGCGAGTCCTTCGAGCAGTCGCCGATCGAACCAGCACCGATCTCGGCATCGAACACGAACGAGCGCACGAAGGAAGGGGCTTCCTCAACGCCCGCTACACGTACCCGGCACGACGCGAAGTCGAATTCCTCAGCCCCGGCGTCCTGCTCGAAATGGGATCACCCGGCGGACCACTCCCGAACCAGCGCCGATCAGTGCAATCGCTCATGGCCGATGGGCCGCCGACGCGAACGCGGCTGGGGCCGACCTTCCAGTCGGTGGGCCGGCCCGGGCTGCGCAGATGCCAAGAGGAACCCGTCAGCGGAGGGCGACGTCGACGAGGTAGCTGTTGCCGTCGTCGAGGATCACCCCAATCTTCCAGAAGTAGCTGACCTTCACGCCCTTGGTACCCCAGTTGTAGATGTGCTGCTGGGCGGTGGAGTCCCAGCGGTACGTGGTTCCGCTGGTCGACGGGTCCGTGTAGACGACCTCGTCGACGCCGAGCGTCGTGAGGCTGCCCTGCTTGGGGTTGACCCACTGCGGTAGGGCGGCCGATTGCACGGTCGCGCCGGCCGAGTTGAACAGGCGGAACTTCACGGGAATCGTGCTGCCGCCCTTGAACACGCTGGCGACGCACGGGCTACCGCACGACACGGTCGGGCGGCCGGTGTCGTTGACCGGCTGCAGGAATCCGCTGAAGCCGTAGATCACCCGGTAACTCCCGGTGGCGTTCCCGTCGTTGCCTGCCCTGTCCCTCGCCGTTGCAGAGACGGTGAATGTCCCGACGGGTCCGTTGCCGCCCGTGATGGCCACCGAACAGGTCCCATCGAGCCCGGAGCCACCGGTGTCGGTCGCCGTGCACCCAATGTTGGCCGATCCGAGGACGAACGGGCTTCCGACCAGACCGGTGATGACGACCGTCGGCGGGGTGGCGTCGATGTTTATCTCCGACACCGTCGCAGAGGCCGTGTTGTCGGCCCGGTCCTCCACCGTGCCGCTCTTCGATTGCCCTGCCCCGTTGCTGGAGAGGACGTCGTCACCCGGACACACCGCCACGCCGGACAGGGCATCACCGCAGGTCCACCGGACCGTCACCGGACCTTTGTACCAACCGTTCGCGTTCGGCAAGGTCGTCGCCGCGCCGGCGATCGTCGGCGCGGTCTTGTCGAGCTTCACGGTCGCCGAGTCGGTCGACACGTTTCCGGCGAAGTCCTCGGCCTCGACGGAGACCTGCGTGCCGCCCACCGGCGTCTCCGACGCGAACGGTTTCGAGTGGGTGAGTCGCCTCTGGTGGTCCCCGACCGTCGTGTTGCTGTCGACCAGCGTGGCGTCGACCGTCAGGAGCTCCGGTCCGCTGCCGGCCCCGCTGGTCAGACCGTCGAGCGAATCGGTCGCAGCGATGCTTACATTGAGGTCGGCCTTGTTCCAACCGGCCGCGTTGGCGTTGGGGTCTTTCGTGATCGAGATCATCGGTGCGATCGTGTCGTACTTGATGCTCGCGGCCTGTGCGGTTTCGCTGTTGCCGGCCCGGTCCACGGCGTAGTACTCCACGGCCTGCAGGCCGTTTCGGTTGAGGGGCACATTGAAGGTCACCGGGTCGGTCTTCCTGGTGAAGTTCCCCGACGACCCGAACCGGTAGTAGATGTCCTTCACGCCGGAGAGACCTGCCTGGTCGGTGGCGTCGAGCGTGATCGTGGCGGTGTTGCGGCACCACCCGTTCTTCCCGGTGCAGGTGATGGTCCCGATGGTCGAGGGGGCCTGGCTGTCGATGTTGATCCCCGACTTCGTGACCGACGCCGAGTTCCCGGCCACGTCGTATCCGGTGCCACTGGCCGACTGACCGGCGCCATCGGTGGAGAGCACTTCGTCGTCGGCGCAGCTGCCGGGCCCGGAGAGGATGTCGGTGCAGGTGAACTGCACCGTCACGGCCGTGTTGAACCAGCCGTCGGCGTTGGCCGAGGCCGGGACCGTGGCTGCGGTTATCCCCGGTGCCGTGCGGTCGATCTTGATTCCGCTGACGCTCGCCGGGTCAGACACGTTGCCGGCCTTGTCAGCCACGGTCTTCGGGCCCGCACCCAGATTGCTTCCTTCTCCGGTGATCATCGAATCGAGCGGGGCCGTTGCCGGGTCGATGCCCGACAGGGAGTCGAACGGCATCCAGTGGACGACCGCGTCGTTGCGGTACCAGCCGGCCGCGTTCGGTGCGGTTGTGGCGGCCCCGGCAAGAGTCGGCTTCGTAAGGTCGATGTTGATGCCGGACACGGTTGCCGACGCCGAATTGCCGACGTTGTCGGTTGCGATGCCGGTAGCTTCCTGATCCTCCCCCTCGTTGCCGAGCGTCTGAGGGGGTGCACACGCTGCGACACCAGATTCGCTGTCGCCGCAGGAGAACGAGACGTCAACCGCTCCGTTGTTCCACCCGAAGGCATTGGTGTCGGGTGTGCGGGATCCGCCGATCGACGGTGGCGCGGTGTCGATCTTGATCGACAACGACCGGGGCGCTTCGATGTTGCCTGCGTTGTCGACACTCCAGTACGTGATGTTGTGGACGCCATTGCCGTTGACCGGGAATGCTCCACCGGTCACCTCGAAGGGAATTCCGCCGTCGATCGTCGCGTAGGTGTGGGCCAGGCCCGAGAGCTGCTCGTCGACCGTGACGGGCAGCGAGACGCCGCCGGCGTACCAGTCACCGGACACGGGGGCCGGAGGCGTGATGGAGCTGATCGGTGCGTGCCGGTCGATGTTGATACCGGTCACCGCTGCGCTCCCCTGGTTTCCGGCCCGGTCGGACACGGAGACGCCGGCGCTCAGGCCGGCGCCTTCGCCGGTCAGCACGGTCGGCGTGGGACACGACCCGTCGAGGCCGGAAAGCGTCTCGACGCAGTCCCACGTCGCCGTGACATCGCCCAGGTACCAGCCGTTGGTGCCTTCCTGCCCGCTCAGCGAGGACGTGACCACCGGAGCGGTCTTGTCGATACTGATCGGACCGACCGAGGTGGAGTCCGCATTGTCGGCCTTGTCGGTGACATTGCCGGTCACCGATTGCGGAGTGCCTTCGGCCAGCGTCCGGGGCGAGGTGCAAGTGGCCACGCCGGAAAGTGCCGGCTGGTCATTGCAGGTGAAGCTGACCACGACATCGGCCTTGTACCACCCGTTGGCGTTGGGCAAGCGATCAGCCGCGCCGGTGATGGTCGGTTTGACCTTGTCGACGTCCACGCTCGCCGAGTCCCGCGCGGTGTTCCCGGCGTTGTCGGTAGCGGTGCCGGGCACGTTCTGGTTCTTGCCGTTCGTCGTGACGGTCACGGGTGCGGTACACGACGCGATGCCCGACGGGACCGCACCGGGATCGGCGCACGTGAAGGTCACGGTGACATCAGAGTTGTTCCATCCACCGGCGTTCGGAAGCGGCGACAGCGCATGGTTGATGGTTGGATTCGTCTTGTCGATCTTGATCTCGATCGACTTTTTCGCCTCCTCGTTGCCGGCCACGTCGACCGACCACACCTCGAGCTGGTGGATCCCCTCCGTGGAGATCGAGATACCGGGGTTGGAGTAGAGCGCCGGCGCGGCACCGTTGAGGATGAAGTAGGTGGCCTTGACCCCGGAGAGGTTGTCGGCGGCTGCAAGCGTGATCCTGACGTTGCTGTTGTTCCAGCCTGCGGGGGCGGTCGGGGTGGTGTTCGGTGCCGCCCGGTCGATCCTGATGAGCCGTGAGGCGGCGAGGCCGCTGGTGTTGTCGGCGACGTCGGTGCAGGTTCCCGACCGGGTCTCGCCGGAGACCGACGTCTCTCCGGTGAGGGTCACGGCGGCGCTGCACGAAGCCACTCCGCTCGCATCGGTGGCTGGGTTGTCGCCGTTGGGCGAGAAGTTCACCGACACATTGGAATTGTTCCAACCGTCGGCATTTGCCGCCGGCGATACCGCGACGGTCGGCGCGCTCGGGGCGAGCTTGTCGATCTTGATCGGGCCGACCGATATCGTCGCCGGGTTGCCGGCGATGTCAGTCGCTGTCCCCGTGATGGTCGCGGTGATGCCGTTCTGGTTGAGCGAGTTCCCGCCTGCGCACGAAGCGATCCCCGAGGCCGCCGTGGCGTTCGAGCTGTTCGCGGGGTCCGTGCAGTTGAACGACACCGTCACGTTGGCCTTGTTCCAACCCGCTGCGTTGGGCGTCGGATTGACCGCGCCGGTGATGGTCGGGAGGGTCTTATCGATCAGTACCGAGGTGGTTCCGGTTCCGGTGAATCCGAGGTTGTCGGTCGCCTGGGAGCTGAGGTTCGTGGGTCCCTCGGCCGACACGGTGGCGCCCGAGGGGCTCGGTCCACTTGCGATACCCGAGCCGCTGTCACTCGCCGACCAGACAACGCCGACGTTCGTCTTGGACCAGGCGGTGTTGGGGGTCTTCACTGCCGTCACCGTGGGAGCGGAGTTGTCGACGATATAGGAAACGGTTCGGCTCGCGAGATTGTCTTTGCACTTGGTTGAGTTCCCGCCGTCGCCTGCCGTTGCGGTGATCGGCCGCGTTCCATTGGACAGCGCGCCATCGGTCCAGCTGAACACCCAGCTCGTCTTTGTACCGGTGGATGTCTGCAGTGCAGCCACCGCCGGCGACAGCTCCACACATCTGGCCTGACTGTCGGTGACGACGGTGAGGGTGAGCACTCCGCCACTCTTCGCGTAGATCACGCCGGCCGAGTTGAAGGTGTTCACACCCCCGACGAGCGTGGTAGCCGACACCGTGGTTGCGCCGCTCTGGGGGACGGGCACGGACACCCCGCCCGCGACCAGGGCTGCTGTTAACAGCAGCATTCGAATCTCTCGTCGCATACACACTCTCCGGGTCGGCCGAATCTACGTTCACCACTGACAGTAACTCCATCTTCCCCGTCGGTCAACACGGAGAGCGGTCATTTCGTCCTTCCGAACGCCGAGTGTCGCCGGATTGTTGGTGGGAAGCGCCCTGAGCGGCTCGCCAAGCGTCGCCACGTACCAATCGATCACTGCAGCGACCCGCTCCTCCCGAGTGGAGAGCACGTTGTGCAGCCCGGAGTCGCCGGGCGCTCAGGCACGCTCCGAGCGCGAGAAGGTCTATGGGATTTCGCTTGGCTCGGACGGGCGCTTTTACCTCACGGACACGACGACCGGGGATCTCGGTGGCCCCAACGCCGGTCCGGGCGATAACGCCGGCCGTGGCGATGTTTTCATCGTTCGTTACGACTCGTGAGGAGGAACCCTCTCTACCGCGGGCCATCAGGACCCGAAACAACGGCCGCGTCCGCCCGTGTGTAGTGACGCGAGGCCTGGTCGCCGCCAGTTCTGCGAACCAGTGCGGGACGAAGCCGTTGCGATTTCTCGAAAACAGGGGTTTCGGGCTGGCCAACTCGGGTATGAGCCCGTCATGAAACTTGTCGAACGACTCGATCCGGGTCGGTCGGACGAGGCGTTCTCGTTCTCGTCGTGACCGTGCGCCCGTCCCTCGGCTCAGCGACGAGTGCAGCGACGGGGGTGTTGCCCCTGATGACTGAACGCGGTGATCTCCGCTCCTCACGTTTTCGTGTGAGGCTTGGTTGTGTTGGGTCCACACGGGCTCGCACGAACCGACGAGCACGGCACCATGAATCGAAAGCCCAGGACTGCGACGTTGCACCTCGCCTCGCGAGTGGTGGTGCCGCGGACCGGCGTCAACCGAGCGCTGCGCTCCATCGTGGCGACCTCGGTGCTCACGGGACTCGTCGTGTCGAGCGGCGTGCTGAGCTCGCCTGCAGGTGCCACGGTCAGTGCCGCCAAGCTTGCCCCGAGCGTCAAGGGTTCGGCTTCGGCCAAGAACAGCGCGTCGCTCAAGAGTGCTGCGCCCAAGCGCAACGTTTCGGTGCAGCGTCTCGTCAGCCCCACGGCGCAGGCGCCCGACAGCGCAGCCCGGGTGCAGACGGTCATCGACGCGGCGATGTCGCAGATCGGCCGCACGACGATCTACGACCCTGCCTATGTCACGCTCGCCTACCCGGGCGGCGATGTGCCTATGGTCCGCGGGGTCTGCACCGATGTGGTCATCCGCGCCTACCGCGCCATCGGCGTCGACCTGCAAGTTGCCATCTATCAGGACATGCGCCGGGCGTTCTCGGCCTACCCGTCGTCGGGCCGATCGGTCCCCGACCCGAACATCGATCACCGGCGCGTCAAGAACATGCTGGTGTTCTTTGCCCGTGCAGGAGCCGCGGCGCCGAAGTCGCTCGATGCCGCGGACTACCTCCCCGGCGACATCGTGATGTGGGATGTCGGCGGGCTCGCCCACACCGGCCTCGTCGTCACGGCGACGGCGCCGGGATCCGACCGACACATGATCGTGCACAACATCGGCGATGGGGCGCAGCTCGAGGACATTCTCTTCGAGTTCCCGATCACCGGTCACTTCCGGTACATGCCGGCATCGGCGACGACCGCCTGAGCAATGGAGCGGTGCCGTGGCGCCGCTGATCCGATACGCGGCCGTCGCGTTCACGCTGGCATGCGGAAGCGCAGCACTGCTCGGCGCACCCGCACACGCGCAGACGACGACCACGAATGCGGCGACTCCGACAACGACTTCAGCGACGCCGACGACGTCGACCGGCACAACTCCGACGACATCGACCGGCAGGGCAACGACGACGACCATCGGCGGGACCGGCAGGACAACGACGACGATCGTCGACGCGACCGAGACGACGATTCCGCCATCGCAGCTCGAGGGCACGAAACCCGCTTACGTCGACGAGCCGAAAGGGGCCCGTCAGCTCGCCGCTGCGTACGCGTACCGTTGGGCCTACGAGACCAACCCGGCGTTCGCCCTCAAGTCCGGCAACAAGTTGGCGGTGCCGTTCGACAACCCGGAGCAGCGCGGACGCGCGGTCGAAGGAGTCTCCAACGTCGAGTTGGATTGCACCAACTACATGTCGCAGGCGCTACGGACCGGGGGGTTCGTGAACACCAAGCTGTGGTGGTTCGACGCGAAGCGAGGTTCAGCATCCACGGCGTGGGTTCGGGCCAGCGGACCGAAGGGCCTCACGGCAACGTTCATGAAGCTCGGGTGGATGCGTCAGATGGGCGGATTCGGTCTCATCAACCGGGACCCGCCGCCCCCGGGGATCCAGATCGGCGACATCGTGGTCTGGGATCTCAACGGTGTGCCCGGCCGCGTCCACATCGACCATCAGCTCATGGTCACCGACGTTGCCGGCAGCGGGGCGACGTGGGCCGACATCCGCGTCTCGTATCACACCTACGACCATAGAAATCGGGCCATGAGTGAGTACCAGGACTTCGTCGTCA
>JANPDB010000686.1:0-2822 GCA_031431255.1 Acidimicrobiia bacterium
CTGGGTGGTGCTCGGCTACTCGCTCAGCCTGGCTGTGTGGATCCCGGTGTCGGGCTGGGTCGGTGACCGTTTCGGTACGAAGCACACGTTCATGTTCGCCCTGTCGATCTTCATCGGTGCCTCGCTGATGTGCAGCGAGGCCACTTCGATCAGCATGCTGATCGCCTCCCGGTTCGCTCAAGGCGTCGGTGGCGGGATGCTCACGCCGGTCGGGATAACCCTGCTCTTCCGGGCCTTTCCGCCCGAGGAGCGCGCACGGGCGTCGGCAATCCTGTCGATTCCCACCGTCGCGGCCCCGGCGCTCGGACCGGTCGTCGGCGGCTACCTGACCGACAATTTCGGTTGGCAGTGGATCTTCCGGATCAATCTGCCGATCGGCATCCTCGCCTTGCTCATTGCGGGGTTCGGACTCCGCGATGAGCGTAGCGAAGGAACACAGACGTTCGACCCCATCGGCTTCGTTCTTGCGGCCACCGGTTTTCCGTCGGCGGTCTACGCGCTCGAGCGAGGAGCGGAAGAGGGGTGGGGATCGGGACGGATCCTCGGCCTCGCTGCTCTCGCCCTCGTTTCGCTCATCGCCCTCGTGGTGTGGTCGCTTCGGGCCAAAGCGCCGATGCTCGCCCTCGGCCTGCTGAAGGAACGGCTCTTCCGCACGACCAACATCGTCAGCTACGTGTCGACGATGTCGTTCCTCGGCCTCGTGTTTCTCCTCCCGCAGTTTCTCCAACGCGTGGCGGGGCACACGGCGTCGGAGGCAGGCCTGGCGACCTTCCCCCAAGCAATCGGGGCGATGATCATGTCGCGCTTCGCCGGGAAGCTCTACCCGAAGCTCGGACCGCGCAAGATGCTGACCGTCGCCTACGTGGGCATGGCGATCGTCACTGCGTATTTTCTGAGGCTCTCCGTCGACATGAGCGACTGGGAGATCCGCGGGGTCATGTTCGTTCGCGGCTTCTTCCTTGCGATGTCGTTCATCCCCCTACAGGCCGCATCATATGCACGCATATCACCGGCCGACACCGGTCGCGCGAGTGCGATCTACTCCACACAACGACAGCTCGGAAATGCCACGGGTGTCGCAGTGGTCTCGACCGTCCTCCTCTCAGCGATTCCCGCGGCGTTCCCTCGTGGGTTCACCCCGATCCCGCCAGACCAGATCGCCGGCTTCACGAACGCGTTCCGCATCGCCATCGGCGTGACCATCGGCTTCATCCTTCTGGCGGCAGCGCTGTCCACGCGCATCCACGATTCCGACGCTGCGGCGACGATCAGACGGCCATGATGTCGGTTTCGCAATTCGATGTTGTCGTTGTCGGCAGTGGATTCGGCGGAAGCGTCACTGCGCTGCGGCTGACCGAGAAGGGCTACCGGGTCGCTGTTCTGGAGGCGGGCCGGCGATTCGGGCCATCGGACTTCCCGAAGACGAACTGGAACCTGCGTCGGTTCCTGTTTGCTCCTCGACTCGGGATGCGCGGGATCCAGCGGATCAACCTGTTGAGCGACGTGATGGTGCTCTCGGGTGCCGGAGTCGGCGGCGGGTCACTGGTCTACGCCAACACCCTCTACGAGCCGCTCGGTGCGTTCTACGACGACCGGCAGTGGTCGGGCATCGCCGACTGGCGGGCCGAGCTCGCACCTCACTACGACCTCGCGAAGCGGATGCTCGGGGTGACTGCTGCGCCCGACAGCTCGCCGAACGACTCGGTGATCCGGGCGTTGGGCGAACGGCTCGGCGTGGCCGACACCTACCGGGCAACGGACGTCGGTGTCTACATGGGCAAGCCCGGCGTCACTGTTCCGGACCCGTACTTCGGTGGTGTCGGACCGGACCGGACCGGCTGCAATCAGTGCGGCGGGTGCATGGTGGGGTGTCGATTCGGTGCGAAGAACACGCTTGATCGGAACTACCTCTACCTCGCCGAACACGCAGGCGCGACCGTGTTCGCCGAGACTGAGGTGAATGACCTCATCCCACTCGCCGACGGTGGCTTCGAGCTCACGACCAGCCGCCCAGGCCTTCGTCAACGGGACACGGGGAGATTCACCGCCGATCAGGTGGTGTTCTCCGCTGGTGTGCTGGGCACCGTGCGTCTGCTGGCCGGACTGAAGGAACGAGGCCGACTCCCTAGCCTTTCCGCTCGCCTTGGCGAGTTGGTGCGTACGAATTCCGAGTCCATCCTGGGAGCGAGTTCGTCCGCCGACGACGAGACGGACTATTCGACCGGCGTGGCGATCAGTTCGTCGATCTACCCGAACGACCACACCCACATCGAGGGAGTCCGCTATCCCGCCGGCTCGAATGCGATGGGCCTGTTGGCCACGGTGCTCGTCGACGGCGGCGGGCGCATTCCTCGCCAAGTGCGATTCGTCGGCGAGGTGCTCCGACACCCGGTGCGGTTCCTGAAGAGTCTCTCGGTACGCAGGTGGTCGCAGAAGACCGTGATCCTGCTCGTCATGCAGAGCAGCGACAACAGCATCAACCTGCGGTGGCGGAACCGTCGTGGCCGGGTGCGGTTGCGAAGCGAGCAGGGGACGGGAGCACCCAACCCGACCTTCATCCCCGAGGCCGTCGACGCTGCGCGAAAGGCGGCAGAGATCATGGGCGGCGACGCGTTCGGCTCGATCAACGAAGCGCTGCTCGACGTGCCGGTGACTGCGCACATCCTCGGAGGGTGCGTCATAGGTGCAGACGCTGAGCATGGGGTGATTGACGGCTACCAGCGGGTGTTCGGACATCCCGGGCTGCACGTTGCCGATGGTTCGGCCATCAGCGCCAACCTGGGTGTGAACCCGTCGCTCACGATCACCGCGCAGACCGAGCG
>JANPDB010000687.1:0-1719 GCA_031431255.1 Acidimicrobiia bacterium
GGACACACGGTCACCGACCTCACGCTCATCCCGAAGCCCACCCGCAAGATTCCCATCTTCCAGCCCGTCGGCTCGCCCGACACGATGGAGTATGTGCCCCGCGCCGGGCACCAAGGCGTCTTTTGGCTGTTGCACCCGGACTATCTCGCGCCCCGATGGGAGCACTTCACCCGCACCTGGGACGAGCACCACGGCACCACGTCACGGCCCGGTGAGAACAAGGCGCTCGTGCTCAGCCTCCACGCGCAACAAACGCGCGAGGAGGCTTGGAGAATCGGTGGCCCTGGCCATCAGGAGTTCTCGAAGTTCCTCGGACCGTACGGCCGGTTCACCGGCTACAAGGACGACGATGGCAACAAGATGGGCTTCGGCGTACGTCCGACGCTTCAGCAGTCATGTGATCAACAGATTCAGCTGATCGATTCGATCGAGAACTGCGCCGCAGCTATCCGTATGTACGCTGATCGTTTCGGGGTCGAACACTTCGTCTTCTTCCTCGACTTCGCCGGGCTCACCAGGAGCCAGCTCGACGAGCAGATCCACATTCTCGCCGAGCAGGTCCTTCCCGCCGCCGGCATCGCACTCGAGCCGATCGCCAAGCCTGAGCAGTCGATCCCCTATCGTCCGTTCTGAGGAATCGATGAACACCACCAACCCGACCAACGAACCGTCCGGTACGTCCCGCCCGACCACGTGGCTGCGAAACGCCGGATTGGCCGACGGTCGGGTCGTCGACGTCTCGATCGATGCCCTCAGCGGACGTATCGTCTCGGTCGATGAACCGCGCCGGGCGTGGCCGCGCAGCGCCGACATCGGCGGCGTGATCGACCCCAACGCCGGATCCGGCGAGACCACCGACATCGATCTCGAGGGCTGGCTTCTGCTGCCGGCTCCCTGCGAACCACATGCCCACCTCGACAAGGCCCTCACCGTCACCGAGGTTCCAAACCCCCGGGGCGATCTGCTTGGGGCCATCGACGCGTGGATCCCGTTCTTCCCGAAGCTCACGGTCAACGACATGGCCGAACGGGCCGAGATCGCCGCCCTTGAGCTCGTGAGCAACGGGATCACTGCGGTCCGCACCCACGTCAACGTCCACCCCGGCATCGACACGAAGGCGGCCGAGGCCCTCCTAATCGTTCGGAACCGGATCGGTCACCTCCTCGACATCCAGATCGTTGCGCTGTGCGGCTGGGTCACGGGGCCGGAGGGTCCCGAAGGCCGACACCTTCTGCGCACCGTCCTCGAGATGGACGAGAGCATCATCGTCGGCGGTTGCCCGCACCTCGATGTGGAGCCCGTCGTTGCGTCCGACTATGCGCTCGACCTCGCCATGGAACTCGGCCGCCAGCTGGACCTGCACACCGACGAGACACTCGACGGTTCCCACCTCGAGCTTCGCCACCTTGTCCAACGGGTTCGCGAGACCGGCTTCGATCTTGGCGCCGCAGCCAGTCATTGCGTCAGCCTCGGTGTGCAACCGGTCGACGTGCAACGGGCCGTCGCTGCCGAGGTCGCCACCTCCGGGGTCCGCGTCATCACGCTGCCGCAGACGAACCTCTTTCTGCAGGGCCGCGACCATCCGGTGTCGACGCCCCGCGGGCTCACCGCGCTCCGCCCGCTCCTCGATGCCGGGGCCATCGTCGGCGCAGGAGCCGACAACGTCCGTGATCCGTTCAACTCGATGGGTCGATCCGATCCGTTCGAGACCGCATCCTT
>JANPDB010000688.1:0-8773 GCA_031431255.1 Acidimicrobiia bacterium
GTGGAAGTGGTCGGGATCGTGATCGCCACCGTTCCCGTCGTCGCGTTCGCGCGAGCGGTCGGTTCAGACAGCGCCCCGTTCCCGCCTCCGCTCTACGAGCCTCCGACCGGGCGCGTCGCAGCCGATCTCGTCGACGCAACGCTGAACTGGGTTCCCGTTGCCGCACCGGCCGATCGGACAGCGGCAGTGGTCCAGGCGCTCAGCGCGCTGCCCGGCGAGTGGGAGAACCTCTGGCGTCTCGCGTCGGCGCAGTACATGAGCGACCAACAGATGGATGATCCGGCGTGGAACAGGGGAACCCTGAGCAGGCCGCAAATGGAACTCGTGGCTGGGCGGATCTCCAAACTCCGCGAGTGCTTCTATTGAACGTCGTCGCACGCCGGCATGCTCAGTTGGAGCGGCCAGAAGTCGGGTGTCGAGATCGATCTCACCTCGATCGCCACCGGTCACGGCACCGGCGGGGTGCCTTTCGGCGCTGAACTCCTGGCGTTCGCCGAAGCCATCGCCGACTGGGACGACGAGGAATTGGCCGAAACGCGGGAGCGGCTCTGCGCGACGGCGGGTGAACTCTTCATGATTGACGCCGCCGCCGTGGCCGCGAACTTCGAGATGATGACCCGCGTTGCCGATGGCACGGGAGCCCGCTTCGACGACAAGACGCGCCAGGCTCGGGCCGGCCTCGCCCGCACCCTCGGCGTGGACCGCTGGGAGTCGGCCCGCTGATCATTCTTCAACGAAGCACTCCGGTCCGGCACTGGTAGAAGGCCGGACAGAATCTCTGGATGCACGTCTTTCGGCGGCTCCTCGTCAACGCGCTGATCGCCACCGTGACGGGTTCGTTCCTCTGGTTCGCACTGACCTTCTGGGCCTACCTGGAGACACGGTCGGTCATCGTCACATCGGTGATCAGCGGGGCATTTGGTCTTGCCGGCGCCGGATTCGGTCTGCTGTTCGGCACCTACGTCGATCGTCACTCCAAACACCGCGCCATGACCACGGCGGCGTCGATCACGGCGGTGTGTTACTTCGCCGCAGCTGTGGTCTATGTCGTCGTGGACAACGATGACCTTCTCCATCTCGGCAATCCATGGATCTGGATCCTGATCGTGCTGATCATGGTCGGAACCGTCGCCGGGAACCTCCGCGGGATCGCGCTGTCGACCTGTGTGACCCTGCTTGTACCCCTTGACCGTCGCGACCGCGCCAATGGCATGGTCGGTACCGTCAACGGCATCGGGTTCGCCATCACGTCGGTGTTCAGTGGTCTGGTCATCGGACGCCTCGGAATGGGATGGGCGATCGGCATCAGCGTGGTCCTCACCGTCGTCTCCCTGATCCACCTGTTCACCGTCCGATTCGATGAACCGGAGCCCGAGCCACTCACCGGGGAACCCATCCGACACATCGATCTACCCGGAGCGCTCGAAGCGGTCCACGCGGTTCCTGGACTCCTTGCGCTGATCGCATTCGCCGCCTTCAACAATCTTCTCGGAGGGGTCTACATGGCACTCGTCGACCCCTACGGCCTCTCGCTCACCTCCGTCGAGTCGTGGGGGCTCCTGTGGGGTTTCATCAGCCTGGGCTTCATTGCCGGTGGGGTCGCGGTCGCCCGATTCGGACTTGGACGACGACCGATGCGCATCCTGTTGCTGGGCAACCTCGCCAGTTGGACCGTCGCGTCGACCTTTGCGCTCCGCTCGTCCGTTCTCGCCGTCGGCATCGGCATGACCATCTGGCTGGCACTGATGCCGGTCATCGAAGCGGCCGAGCAGACGGTGTTGCAACGCGCCGTCCCGTTCGAGAAACAGGGTCGGGTGTTCGGCTTCGCGCAGACCATCGAAGGTGCTGCCTCTCCGATCGTGGCATTCCTCATTGGCCCGCTCGCCGAGCAGGGGGCCATGCCGTTCATGACGACGGGCGCAGGCGCGGACTGGATCGGCGACTGGTTCGGGCGGGGCCCGGCAAGGGGCCTGGCACTGTGCTTCACGGTGGCCGGCATCGTCGGGCTCATCGTCACCGCATTCGCCTGGACATCTCGCGCGTACCGGCTGTTGGACCGTGAGTCAGCCTCACGTCCGTCTCGCGACGACGAACTTTCAATCAACTCCCGCGACTCAGACCGTCCAGCGTCGGGCCACCTCACTCCCGATGAGACGGCCCAGGACGAGCCCGGGAAAGTGGGCGCCGGCAACGAGCGTGTCTGAGGCGCTGCCGTCACCCGCGACCTCGCGTACGAGCGATTCACGTGTGCGAGCCGCGAGAATCGGATCGACGTCGCCGAGCACCGCCCACTCACTGTCGACGAGCTGCACCGGACAGTGAACGGTGTCACCGAGAAACACCACCCGGGTGACACCGTCACTGGCGATGAACAGCGTGCTGCCCGGAGTGTGGCCGGGAGCCGGCACGGCGTTGATCCCCGGCACCGGAGCGCACGCACCGTTGAACGTGGCGATTCGATCCGCCACCACGGCGAGTCGACCCGGCGTCACCGCCGCGCTTGTTCCGATCGAGGTCGGGTCGGTGAAGTAGGCGACATCATCCGCGTGCATATGAATCGTGGCGTTCGGGAAGAACAGCGAACCATCGACGCCGAGCCATCCGGTGTGGTCGTAGTGAAGGTGGGTGAGAAGCACATCGGTCACGTCAGCCGATTCGACACCGTGTCCGCGAAGCATCTCCGGCAGTCGACCATCCGGCAGGAACCCGTCCCCCACCGGTCCGTTCCCGGCATCGACCAGGACAACGCGCTCTCCGAGCGGCCCACCGCGCACGAGGAAGGCGCCAACGCTGAAGCGCAGCCGGCCGCGCTCCAGGAACTCCGGATGGAGAGACCAGTCCTCCGGGTCGGCACCCCGACCACCTTCCCACTCGAACCACGGGTCGTTCGGGACCGCCAGGACCTCACAGTCGACGACTCCCACGATCTGCATACGGCTCGAGACGCCCACGACACCCGACGTTACGCCGGGTGATGACACAGTGACCCGCCGATTCTGAGAAAGTGAATTCGTGTCGAACGGTCTGGATTTCCTCGCCATCGTGAGCCGGCCCAGCCTGCCCAGCGGAGCGGGTCCCGTGGGTGATTACTACAGCCTGCACGATCTCGTCCCCCGCCACCCCGAGTGGCGTTCGCTCGTGCTGGAGCTCAATCACCACGCGTTGGACGTCGAGTGGGACGAAGGCGGACTCCGGCTGATGCTGCCCGGTCACGATCCGGTCGATGTGGCGGCGACTGCGCTCGCGCTCTTTCTGCCGGTCTGTCTGGAGATCGAAGAGACACAACTTGCGGCCATCGACCCGGGTGGGCCCTGGCCCCGCTTCGCAACCGAGAACTGGCGGCCGGTGAGCGCCTACTTCGAGTCCGTCCTCGACCGCCAACGCTGTCTCAACCGGCCGAGCGCCGTGCGGGTGACCAACAACAAGCTGCTGCAGTTCGACGCGCTGCACCGTGCGGGGTTCGCGCTTCCGCGCACGACCGTGCGCCGGGGTTTCCCCTCCTCCGGACCACTGTCCGTTCTTCCCGCGCTGGTCACGAAGAACGTGTCGGAGGGCGGATGGAAGTCACCGACCGAGTTCAGTCCGGCTCAGTTGGTCGAGCCGCCGGATCGGCGAACTACACCGGGCGGCGCCGATGACGAACCATGGCCCACGATCTGGCAGGAACCGCTCACTTCGGACCGCGAGCTCCGCATCTACGTGATGGGCGACGCGGTGATCACCGTCGAACTCACCCGGGATCCCGCCACACTCGACGTAAGGGCGACGAACGAGGGACGTCCCCAGGCAAGGATCGCCGACCTTCGCCCCGAATGGCGCGACCTGGCCGTTGCGATGGCCCGAACTCTCGGCCTCGACTATGCGGTTCTCGATGCCATTCCGGTCGGCGACACGCTGCACGTCCTCGAGGTGAATGCCAACGGCGTGTGGTGGTTCCTGCCCTCCGATGTCGGAGAGACGCTCAGAGCTCACTTCCATTCGTGGATCGAAGCTGCAGTGCGCACCTCTATGCGCGCGTAGCTTGTGGCGTCTGGGGCAGTTTCCTGCTCACGATTGCGGTCATGATGTGACGATGCCCGATGTCGTGAACGCGATTCCGAGTGACGCCCGCTGTGCCGTGGTCGGCAACGGACGAATGGGCAAGGCCCTCGTGCGAGCGTCAGCGCGTTTCGACGGCCCGTTCGGTCGTGGCTTCGATGGCCAGGGGTACGACGCAGTTCTGCTCGCCGTTCCCGACGCACAGATCACGCCGTCGGCTGACAAGGTGCTACCGGGACGCCTGGTCGGTCATTGCTCCGGCGCGTGCGGTCTTGCTCTGCTCAGTGGCCACGAGGCGTTCGGGTTACATCCGCTCATGACCGTCACCAAGGCCGGCGCATCCTTTTCCGGCGCCGGGGCGGCCGTGGCGGGATCGACGCCGCGGGCCCTCGCGTTTGCTCGCTCGTTGGCTTCGGAGCTCGGCATGACTGCGGTCGAGATCCATGACGAGGACCGTTCGGCCTATCACGCAGCCGCGTCGATCGCGTCGAACTTCCTCATCACCCTGGAAGACGCCGCCGAGCGCCTCCTCGCAACCGCCGGCGCCGATCGGATCATCCTTGTCCCCCTGGTTCGTGCCGCGCTCGAGAACTGGGCGACGCTCGGTGGGCCCGCAGCGCTCACGGGCCCGATCGCCCGAGGCGACGAGGCGACGGTCGCCCGTCAGCGTGAGGCGGTCGCCGAGCGGACGCCGGAACTCGTCACACTCTTTGACGCACTCGTCGAGCGGACCCGGGCGCTGGCCGCACGCGAGCGCTGACCCGACGCCCGAACCCCGTCGTCGCTCGACTACGTGACGCTTCTCGCCCGGAGGATTTCCTTGCGGAGCGCGGCACGGGCGCGAAGCAGCCGACTCTTCATGGCCTCGATGGTGAGCCCCAGTTCGCGTGCCGTGTCCGGGCCGCTGGCGCCTTCGATGTCGCGCAGAATGAGGATCTGGCGGTGTTCGGGGCTCAGTGTTTCGAGGGCCGTGTGCACCGATTGCACGAGTTCGGCTCGAATCGCCAGTTCCTCGGGCCCGGGGACGTCGGCACTCACCTGATCAAGAGCATCCATGTCGACCTGGTCGCCGAGCAGCCGACGACGACGCGCGACGGGGCGCAGCAATTGGCGGCAGGCGTTGCGAACGGTGGTGAACAGCCACGTGCCGATGCCGGCCTCGCCCCGGAACTCCGACCGGAAACGAGTGAGCGAAACGAACGCATCCTGCACGGCGTCGTCGAGGTCGACGTCGCGGTACACGCTGCGCCCGTACCGATAGACGCTGTCGTGGTACAACTCGATCAGTTGCGAGAGCGCCTGATCGTCGCCGGCGCAGGCGTCTCGAACGAGTGCCTCGTGGGGTCGAGGCAGGGCAGCACTCACGTCCGAACGTTACTGCGCAGGATCAGATGTCGCAGATGGTGATCAGCATCGCCAGATCGCTGCTCCGACGCCGGCGATGAGCGGTCACCTCTTCGCGGCAGGGCGAAGGTTCTCCAGGAGTTCCTTCTTGTCGAAAGCGAAGATGGGCATGGTTGCGGCATGCTCATAGACCGGTACCGTCGACGAATCCACGATCAGCACCCCGCTGCGCTGCATCCCGAACTTCGCACCGAGGCCAAGGTTTCGCTGCGCGTCAGCCGCCGCATCTCCCACGACGAACTGGAATGTCGGGTACTTCTTCGTCAGCTTTGCCGAGGCTTGCACGCCGTCGGGAATGACGATCACGATGCTCTTGCCCGACGACGAGATCTCCGTGGCGATATCGGCGAGTTCCTTGAGGTGGTGAAGGCAGACGGGGCAGCTTGACGTGCGCATGAAAAAGAGGACAGCGCCGTCGAGTCCGACGAGATCGGCGAGACCGGTGGTCGTGCCGTTGACGTTGACGAACGAGAGATTCGCGGGGGTGCGGACGAGTTGGGTGGACGTGGTACTTGACATGTCTGAGGCTTTCTGGTTCCGCCACACCGTTCTTGGGTGGCAGAAGGTTGGATGCCCGACCGCGGCGAAAGGATTCGCGTTCCGGTAAGAAATTTCGGGCGATTCCATCCTCGAGATGCACCGATCTCGGGTTCGAGCCGAGATCGGTGCATCTCACTCATTGCCCGGCGTGCGTCAGTCCTCGAAGCGGGGCAGGTCGAGCTTGGTCGCGAGCGCGGTTACGTTCCACGGCAACGTCTGGGCCACCGTGCTCTGCAGCGTCGAGGGTCCCGGTGACACGGACGAGAAGTTCAGTCGGCTCCCCAGGTTGGCGTTGATGACCTGGAGCTCGAACGAAAGCAGCACCGGGCCGGCGGGGTTCACCGTCATCTTCACCCAGTGGGTGTCCTCCTTGCCGGCAGTCTGGATCCGCGTGAAGTTCGGCAGGGCTTTGCCCGACGCGTCGAGCATTGGGTGGTCGAACGTGGCGCTGTGCGAGTCGCCGTGGACGAACACGACCTGACCCTCGAAGCGCTTTGTCTGCTCGGCCATGGTGGCCAGGAAGTCTGCGTAGCCGCCGATGCCGTAGTCCGGGTCGGAGTCGACCCGGGCGAACGTTCCGCCGGCTTGCGGGGTGAAGAACACCGGATCGCCCTGACCCACCACGATGACCGCCTTCGCGTCGCGATCGCCAGCGAAGCGGAAGCCTTCCTTGATCCAAGCCGTGTTGGCCGCGTTGCGGTTCAACGCCTCGTTGTCGATGTTGCAGAAGGACGGCCACGTCTGTGGAAGCTCACAGAAGTTGTTGTTGCTGCCCGGCTGATTGATGGTGAGGTACACCACCGGTCCGACCCGCCAGCGCACGTTCTCGGGGTAGCCCGGCTGCTG
The DNA here is from genome assembly GCA_031431255.1 of Acidimicrobiia bacterium. Lineage (GTDB taxonomy): Bacteria > Actinomycetota > Acidimicrobiia > Acidimicrobiales > JANYDT01 > JANLQX01. The sequence goes on from JANPDB010000688.1 coordinate 6,829, forward strand.
CGTGAGCGGCATGGTCGTCTTGCCCTGGCTGACCGGTGCGGAGAAGAACTTGCTGCGGATCAAGTCGAGGTTCAGCTTCTGGATACCGGGCGTGGCGGACGCGCGATGGCAGTCCGTCCATTCGTTGTCGCCGGGCGTATAGACGATCGGGTTGTTGTACCCCGGGTTCGCGACGTTGTTGATGGGCAGGCCATTCATCTGGGCCTTGGTGGCGTCGTGGATGCTCTCGCGGCACGGTGTGCTGCCGCTCTTGGTGTCACCGTCGTGGATGCTGAACGCAACTTCAGCGCTGTTGATGGAGTTGATCATGTTGTTGGACTTCTGACGGCCGTCGATTTGGATGCCGCTCTTCACGGGGATGTCATCGACGAGAGGACCAGCACACTTCGGCAGGGTGGTTCCCTGAATGAACGTCGCCGGCGCAGTCACCTTCAGATCGAGGTCGCAGCCGTAGTTGTAGTCGCCGATGAGAGCCACGGTGTAGGGCAACTTCTTGTCGTCGCCCTTTACCTTGTCATCGCCCTTTTCCTTGTCATCGCCCTTTTCCGTTTCCTTATCCTCGCCCCTGTCCTTGCCCTCGCTCTTCTGCGAGCGGTTGTCCTCGGAGGAGCGGGGGGCAGCCTGGCTCACCGAAGCCACCACGCCGGCCACCAGGAGAGCGGCGAACAGCACCGACGATCCCTTATGGAGTTTCAACATGTCAATCTCCCGGTTCTGGGCAGGACGTGTGCGTCCGCGCCTTCGCTGAAGCTGGCACGCCAAGGTGTCGCCACCCACCTATCGAAGTGAACGAGCCGTGGCAGCTGAACCAACTCTCAACGTCGACGCTGCGCCGTAGCGTGTGTGCGTGCGCGTGACCGTGAAGGTGAAGCCGTCCTCGGGTCGCCGCGAAGTGATCACCGAGGCCGATGGCAACCTGCTCGTCTACTTGTAAGCCGCTCCCGAGAACGGCAAGGCCAACGCCGAGCTGATCGCTTCACTCGCCCGGCATTTCAACGTCACCCAGTCCGACATCAGCATTGTTCGTGGCGAATCGTCGCGTTCCAAGTTGGTCGACGTGAGAACTCTTTGACGAAACCCAGCAGTCCGAGCGACAGATGAAGGCTCAGATCGGGATGTCGCTGTGAAGCGCGGCCATGTCGTCGGGCGATGGTTCTGCTCCGTGATGCGTCGCCTTGAAGAGCCAACGATCGAGCACGAGGAAGCGGCCGACCCAAACGAGCCCGAAGCCGGTGAGCTGGGCGAGGAACACGGCACCGCTTTCGATGATGACGGACTTGTCGGCGACCTCCTTCTCCACCAGCCAGGTCAACGTGGTAGCGAACGTGACGCCGAGCATCGCCGCAATCCAGAACACGACCACCTGGGTTCGGAGGTTCTCACGGTTCGTGTCGCGCCACACCACGTATTTGTTGGCGAAGAAGTTCGGCAGCGTGAGGATGGCCGCGCTCACCAGCGACGCCTTCGTGTAATCGCGGTCAAAGCTGTATCGGCCGAGCAGTTGGATGAAGACCTGACCGAGCGGCACGAACACCACGGACACGCCGGCGTATCGCAGCTTCTTGCGGCCCGCATCGGTACGTGCATGTTCGACGAGAGCGGACAGGGAGAACTTCACAACGTAGACACGCTAGCCCGGCTCCCTCAGCCCGAGGCTCCTTCCAGCCGAGGTCACCGCAGTGCTGCCGGTGCACCAAGCGGCACCACCGGGGATGTCGGGTACGTCGGGTCGATCGGTTCGTAGAGTGCACCGAGCGGCGGACGCCGATCGGGCTCACCCTTGTTCGGCCACAGCGACATCGCTCGCTCGGTCTGCGCGGTGATCGTGAGCGACGGGTTCACACCCAGGTTGGCGCTGATGGCCGAACCATCGGCAACGTGCAGCCCGGGATGTCCGAACACCCGCTGGTAGCCGTCAATCACCCCATGCTCAGCGTCTGCACCT
>JANPDB010000689.1:0-4683 GCA_031431255.1 Acidimicrobiia bacterium
ACGCTGCCGTCCTTGCGGAGGAACGATGCGCCGGCTGACTCTTCGCCGCCGAAGCCGACCGATCCGTCGGACAACCCCGGAACGAACCACTTGAAGCCGACCGGGACCTCGATGAGGCGGCGCTCCAACACTCCGGCCACCCGGTCGATCATGGATGAGGACACGAGCGTCTTACCGATCGCGCAGTCGGCCCGCCATCCGCTCCGGTGCGAGAACAGGTAGTCGATGGCGACCGCAAGGAAGTGGTTGGGGTTCATCAACCCGCCATCGGGCGTGACGATGCCGTGGCGGTCGGAATCGGCGTCGTTACCGGTCGATATCTGGAACGCACCACGGTTGGCGATGAGCGACGCCATGGCGTTGGGCGACGAGCAGTCCATCCGGATCTTGCCGTCCCAATCGAGGGTCATGAAACGCCATGTGGGGTCCACAACGGGGTTGATGACGGTGAGGTCGATACGGTGGCGCTCCGCGATCGCGGCCCAGTAATCGACGCTCGCGCCACCCAGCGGATCCGCGCCGATGCGAATGCCGGTGGCACGGATGGCGTCGATGTCGACGACGTTCGGGAGATCATCGACGTACGTGCCGAGGTAATCGTATGTGTGCGTAGTATCGGCCGCGAGGGCTCGGACGAGACTGATGCGCTTGATGCCCTTGCCGGCGGCTTCGAGAATCTCGTTCGCCCGCCCGGCGATCCATCCCGTGGCATCGGTGTCGGCAGGACCGCCATGCGGAGGGTTGTACTTGAACCCGCCATCGCGGGGCGGGTTGTGCGACGGAGTGACGACGATGCCATCAGCACGCCCGGAGTCGGTCGTTGCGCGTCCCCGGTTCGTCGCGATGATGGCGTGTGAGACCGCGGGTGTCGGCGCGTAGCGGTCGGCGCCGTCGACCATCGTCGTGACCCCGTTGGCGGCAAGGACTTCGAGCGCGGTTGCGTGGGCGGGGACGCTCAGGGCATGGGTGTCGCGACCGAGGAAGAGCGGACCGCCGATGCCCTGTCCCTGGCGGTATTCGCAGATGGCCTGCGTGGTTGCCGCGATGTGGGCGTCGTTGAACGCGCCGTCCAAGCTGGACCCGCGGTGACCCGACGTCCCGAACGCGACGCGCTGAGCGGGATCGGCGAGATCCGGGCTCAGCGAGTAGTACGACGTGACGAGCTGCGCGATGTCCTCGAGGTCGGAGATCTGGGCGACTTGGCCGGCACGTGGAGAGCTCATGGCGGCCAGCGTAGGAGCCGGGCTGCGCCGCTGCGCCGCGGTTCGGCGGACGGGGACCCGCCTCTCGGCAGTGCCGGGGTTGCGAGAGTGCAATATTGGACCTGTGCGTTCGCCTGTGCTCGTCGACCCGGTGGTCCTCCACGAATGGCACCCGCTGAGCGCGCTCGACGAAGTCGCTCCGTGCCGGCTCCACCGCACGTTGCTCCTCGGCCAGGCGATCAGCTACTCCCGTGACCTCGACGGCCGACCAGTCGTCTGGAGGAGTGAGGCCGATCCGTCCGATCTGGTCGGCTCCGCCGCAGGTGCGGAGATGGACCCCACAACGGTCACCGATCCACTCCCGACGCGAGTCAAGTTCGGGTACCTCTGGACCACGCTCGGCAGTCCGGACCATGAGGTCTTCGATATTGCGGAGTGCGACGAAACCGACCGCCGTATCCTCAACGGCGGGAGCCTCATGGTGAGTGTCTCCGCCCCGCGTGCCGTGGAGAACTTCCTCGACATGGGCCACTTCCCCTACGTGCACACCGGACTTCTCGGCATCGAGCCGCGCACCGAAGTGGTCGAATACCACGTCGAGACGACCGATGCCCAGGTGCTGGCAACGGGCTGCAAGTTCTACCAACCGGTCGCCGCGGCAAGCGCGGCCGGTGGCCAGGTCACCAACTACACGTATCGCGTGCCCCATCCCTACTGCGTCATGCTCTACAAGTCGGTGCACGCCGACCCGAGCCGGATGGACGTGATCGCGTTGTTCAATCAGCCGATGACCGAGGAACGCATTCGGGCCCACAACTTCCTCGCCATGGTCGACGACGTGAGCACCGACAACACCCTGCGGCACTTCCAGCAGCTGATCTTCGGGCAGGACAAGACGATCCTCGAGAGCCAGTATCCGAAGCGGCTCCCCCTCGACCCGCGTGCCGAAACGCCGATCCGCGCCGACAAGAGTGCCATCCATTACCGACGCTGGCTTTCCAACAAGGGTCTGACCTACGGCGTCATTCCCGCCGCGTAGGTTCAGCGAAGACTTATCGAGAGCGAAACCCGGCATGGAAGATCTGACGGCCAACTGGTTCCCGGTCGCCCGGAGCGACGACCTGCCTCCCCGACACGTCTTCCACGGGCTGCTCCTCGGCCGTGAACTCGCCCTCTGGCGTGCCGACGACGGGTACGTGAACGTGTGGGAGAACCGCTGCCTCCACCGCGGCGTCCGCCTCACGCTCGGCCACAACGAAGGACGGGAACTGCGCTGCCAGTACCACGGGTGGCGCTACGCCAACCGATCGGCCGGCTGCACGTATATCCCCGCCCATCCCGCAGACGCGCCGGCGCGCACGATCTGCAACGTCACCTTCCCGATGGTCGAGCGCTTCGGGTTCGTGTGGACGGGGGAGGCACCGCAAGGTGATGTCCCGGCGATCGCGAGTCTCGACTCAGGCGATCCGTTCGCTCTGCGTTCCGTGCCGGCGAACGTCGAGCCGCACGTGGTGCTCGACGCGTTGGCGTCATACCACTTCGTCCCGTCGACGGAGGTCCCCGACGCCGGGCACGGGACGGCTGAACACGCCGACGCGCTGGTCTCGGTCACGAACCGGGGCGACGGTTGGATCGAACTCACCTCGATCCAGCTCGGCTCAGCACCAGAGGCGAAGTCCACAATCGTGTTCTTCGTGCAGCCAGTCGACTCGGCCAGGTCGGTGATCCGCGGTGTGCTGAGCCGGTCACCGGAGCCGGGCTCGGAACTGTCGGTCCTCCGCCATCACGCAACCAGGATCAACCGATTCCGTGATGCCCTCGAGGCCGAGGCCACGAAACGGCCGACACCGGAGCCGATGGTGGCAAGGATTGGCCAGGTGTCGCTCGAACTGTCGACGATGCCGGAGACCGCCGTCGACGGGCGGGTCGATGGGCTCGTGCGGGTGGTCGTCGCCGGCAAACGAGAGGTGGGCGAGGGGATCGTCTCGTTCGAACTCGAACCTGTCGACGGACAACTCCCGACCTTCCAGCCGGGGGCCCACATCGATGTGCACCTGCCGAACGGTCTGGTCCGCCAGTACTCGCTCGTCAACGGACCGGGTGAACAGAGCCGCTACGTCATCGGCGTGAAGCTCGAACTCGCGTCGCGTGGCGGATCGTCGTGCCTGCACGACCTCGTGCGCGAAGGCGACGTCCTCGCGATCTCGCAACCGCGCAACAACTTCCCTTTGCGGCGCGACTCGTTCAGAACGGTCCTGATCGCCGGAGGGATCGGCGTGACACCGCTGCTGTCCATGGCGCAGGCCCTGCAGGTGAGCTCGCTCGACTTCGCATTGCACTACTTCGTCCAGTCGCAAGATCACGCGGCGTTCGCCAACATCCTCGAGATGCTCGGTGGTCAGGTGACCGTTCATGTCGGATTGTCACCAGCCGACACTGGCGAAATGATGCGCACGCTGCTGGCCGATCCCAGCGACGGACAGAACGTTTACATCTGTGGTCCCGGCCCGATGCTCGACGCCGCGCGCGCCACCGCGGCAGCGGCGGGCTGGCCCGATCGGGCGGTCCATTTCGAGTACTTCAAGAACACCACGCCACTCGACATGTCGACCGCATTCGAGGTGGAGCTCGCCCGCTCGGCCCTCACCCTCTCCGTTCCTCCGGGTTCGTCGATCATGGAGGTTCTACGGAACAACGGGGTCGTCGTGCCCTCCTCCTGTGAGCAGGGCGCGTGCGGTACCTGCGTCGTCGCGGTGCTCGGCGGCGAACCCGACCATCAAGACGTGTACCTCAACGAATCCGAACGCACCGCAGGAGACCGCATGACCATCTGTGTGTCGCGGTCGCGAACCCCTCGACTCGTACTCGACATCTAGTGTCCCGAGGTGACGAGATGATCAAGCTCTACGACTACGAACTCTCGGTCAACTGCTACAAGCAGCGGCTGTTGATGAGCATTCTCAACGTGCCCTTCGAGTCGATCCTCATCGACTTCTTCCCCGGTTGGGAACACAAAGGCGAGGCCTTCGCCGAGATCAACCCACTCGGTCACATCCCGGTGATCGACGACGACGGCTACATCCTCCGCGATGCGCACGCGATCCTCGTGCACCTGGCGGCGAAGTACGACCCGAGCGGCCGCTGGTACCCGACGCATGACCCGGAGGTCCTGGGCGAGGTCGCGTCGTGGATGCTCTTCGCCGAGGGCACGACGAACACCGCGTCGGCGGCGCGACTGCACGACACGCTTGGCTACCCCTTCGACATCGACGCCGTCCGCGCCGGAGCGCACCGCCTCTTCCGCGTCCTCGACGAGCGCCTGTGGTTGCAGGAACGGCAGGGCCGCGACTGGGTGGCCGGAGCCGCACATCCGACCATTGCCGATCTCGCGCTCTTCCCCGACGTGATGTTGTCCGAGCAGGGCGGGATCAGCCTGGTCGACTATCCGGCGCTGCGCCGCTGGACCGATCGATTCAAGCGG
>JANPDB010000690.1:0-5065 GCA_031431255.1 Acidimicrobiia bacterium
GCGCCGCGCCGTGTCCGAGGAGACGGCGACGAAGATCCGCGACCTCATGATCGACGTCGTCAACGGAGGCACCGCGCAACGCGCCGCCATCAGCGGCGTCCAGGTCGCGGCCAAGACGGGAACGGCACAGACCGGACGCAACACCGCTCATGCCTGGATCATCGGGTTTGCGCCTGCCGAGAATCCGACCGTCGCAGTCGCCGTGATTGTCGAGAACCAACCCGAAGTGAGCACCGCGACCGGCGGTCGAGTGGCTGCGCCGGTAGCCCGCCAGGTGCTCGAGGCCGCGCTCGCGGCACAGGCGAATCCTCGATGATCCGAGCCGACCCGGCGGTCGTGCGTGCAGAGCGCGCCATGCTCACTCCTCGTCAACCCTCGCCAACTAGCGTCTGAGGCAATCATGGGCTTGCAAGACATCGTCGTGAACAATCGTTACCGACTCGATCAGCGTCGGGGTCGAGGGCTGCTGACCGACGACTTCGACGCGCACGACACCCTGCTCGATCGCGCCGTCACCGTGAAGGCGCTCCTCCCCGAGCTCGCCGCCGACCCGACCTTCGTCGACCGGTTCCGGTTGCAGGCCCAAGCGGCCGCCAATCTCACGCACCCCGGACTCGTCGGAGTCCTCGACTGGGGACGGGAGGCCGAAGGCATCGACGGGCGACCCGGGCCGACGTACTTCCTCGTCACCGAGCACAACAGCGATCGCACCCTGACGGACTACGTCGCATCGAACGGACCGCTTCCGGTCGAGCGGGCCCTTCACGTGCTCATCGGCATCACGTCCGTGCTCGAACATTGCCACCGCGAGGGCGTGCTCCACGGCGGACTCACCCCTGACCTGGTGACCGTGTCGGCGCGCGGTGACGTGCGCATCTCGGAGGTTGCGCTCGCCAATTCGTTCGCCCCCGACTGGACGCCGCCGGAGATCCGCTGGGACCAGGTCCTGTGGCGGGCTCCCGAGTCGTTCCGGGGTGAGCCCACCGACGCCCGCTCCGACATTTATCAGCTCGGTGCTGTCGCGTACTACATGGTCACCGGACTGCCACCGTTTCCGGGAGAGACCGTCAGCGTGATCCGCGAACGCGCGCTCACGACGAGTCCTCCAGCACCGATCAAGAAGAACCCGAGGATCCCCAAGAGCCTGCAGTCGATCATCGGACGATCGATGGCGAAGGTGCCCGCGGAACGATTCGCAGCCGCATCGGATCAGCGAGATGCGCTGATCCGCCTACGCGAGCAACGCCTCGCCACCCGACCTGCCGATCCGGCAGGCGGCGATGGCGTCGACGAGCCCACCGCGATCCTCGCCCGACCGGTCAATGCCCCGATCGCCGACCGACGCGAAGCGGCACTCGGCGCGATCGGGTTCGACGACGCCACTGTCATTGCGCCGCCGTCAAAGGGACGCCGACGCACCGTTTCGCTCCCCGACGACGAAGTCCGCGTCACCTCGGACCTCGCCCGCCTGGATGGCAAGCGCAAACGCAACGGGCTCTACCTCATCGTGCTTGCCGCTCTTCTCGCAGTCCTCGGCGCGCTTCTGTTCCTACTTGCCCGTCAACTCGGCGTGTTGAAGGACTCGAGTGCCACGATCGAGGTGCCGAACGTCGTCGGGCAGGAATCCGGTGAGGCAAACCGGATCGTCGCGGCAGCAGGTCTCGTGGTGAGTCCGTTGCTCGAACCGAACGACACGTTCGCGGCCAACGTGGTCTTCAAGACCAAGCCCGCCGCCGGTGCGAAGGTTTCGAAGAACGCCACCATCACGATCTACGTGTCGACCGGCGTCGACAAGCCGGTCATCCCGTCGGTGATCGGCGACACCGTGGAGGTGGCGCGCTCGAAGCTTCTGGCCGGCGGCTACGTCATGGTCACCACCGAGGAACCGAATGACACGGCACCGCCGGGCACGGTCATCCGACAGGACCCCGCGCCGGACTCCGATGCAACCGCCGGGCAGACCATCACCGTCTTTGTGGCCAAGGCCACGCTCACCGTCGAGATCCCCGACGTTGCCGGGAAGTCCCCTGACGACGCCCGCATCGATCTAACCAAGATCGGGTTCCGGGTCGCCGTTCAACAGGAGGCGTCCCCGACGGTCCCCAAGGGCACGGTCGTACGGACCGAACCTGCCGCCGCAGACAAAGTCGATCGCGGTTCGCCCGTCGTCATCTTCGTGTCTGCCGGAAAAGGGCTCACCGTGCCGAGTGTCATCGGCGTCCCCCAGGCCGAGGCGACCGCAACCCTCGTCGGTGCAGGGTTCAAGGTCGACGCGACCTCGCGCGCAGTGAGCGATCCGGGTGACGTGCAGCGCGTGATGTCACAGACGCCGAGCGCGGGGACGGAGCTCGAGCCAGGGGCCACGGTGGTGATCAGGGTCGGGGTGCTCTCGAACGAAACCACGACGTCTCGGGTGCGGCGTACGGTGCCGACCGACAACACCACCGTCGTGACCGCCTCGCCCGACCCGACGCCTGCCCCGCCGGTAGAAGCGACGCCAGTTCCCACACAGGCACCGACCGCGGCACCGACCGCGGCACCAACCGCGACACCGGTCCCGGTCACCGCGCAGACGCCGACCACAGCGCCCGCCTAATCGGCCCCACGTCGTTACGACGCGAGGGCGAGGAAGTTCTCGAGCAATCGGTGGCCGCCCTCGGTGAGGATGGCCTCGGGATGGAACTGGACGCCGTGGATGGGGTGCGTGCGATGACGCACCGCCATCACGATGCCGTCCGCCGTGGTCGCCGTGACCTCGAGCTCCGCGGGCATCGAAGTCGGATCGATCACGAGCGAGTGGTAGCGCGTCGCCGTGAACGGCATCGAGAGCCCGTGCAGCACGCCGGCGCCCTGATGGGTCACCGACGATGTCTTCCCGTGGAGCAGCGTCGGCGCCCTGACCACGTCGGCACCGAAGACCTGCCCGATCGCCTGATGCCCGAGGCACACGCCAAGCAGCGGGATGTGCGGACCCAGATCGGCGATCACCTGTTGGCTGATGCCGGCGTCCTCCGGTCGGCCCGGTCCGGGGGACACGAGTATCGCGTCAGGACGCAGCACCCGGATCTCCTCAACGGTGATCGCATCGTTGCGGTGGACGATCGGCTCGGCACCCAACTCGCCCAGGTATTGCACGAGGTTGTAGACGAACGAGTCGTAGTTGTCGATCACCAGCACGCGGACCACGGCACTGCACGGTAGTGGCGGGCGCGGCGCGGGTGTGGCGGGATTCCCGGGAGCGGGTTCGACAGCGTGTGCGGCCCGGTCGGCTGCGCATCGGTACGCTGGTGGCGTGGCCTCTCCAGACAAACCCAGTACCAAGATGAGCGGTGCCCGACGCGCCGCACTCCGAGGTGGACGGTTCACGCCCAAAGGAACGGCCCCGAAGGCGAAGGGCCCGGCGAAGGGCAAGGACTCGCGTGACGCATCGAAGGCCACCCCGGGGGCCGCGGACACGAAGGCCCCGGCCTACGCGAACACGGGCCGCTACACGCCGCCGACCCCGCACGAGATGGCTGCAGGGAATCAGGAGACCAAGCCCTGGGTCGTGCCCGGTCTGGCGTTCTTCTTGATCCTCGGCATGCTGCTGATCATCAACTACTACGTCGGCGTGCTGCCGGGCGGCCGCTCCGGCTACTACCTGCTCGGCGGGCTGGCGTCCATCACCGGCGGGTTCGCGGTCGCCACCCAGCTCAAGTAGCCCGGACCCAACGGGCCGCGCAGGCTCGGGAGATCCGGTCGACGCACGTTCACCGAGTTACACCGGTGTGATTCTCCCCAGTGTTATCCACAGCCTGGGGAGAAGGGCGTCGTCGCGGTTCAGGCTTCGATCGCTTCGCCGTCGATGGCGATGAGATCCATCTCGTCCATGCAGTGGCGCGGCGGAACCGGGTCGACAACGTCGGACTTGACCATGCGGATCTCGGTGCCACAGGACGGGCACCGGTAGCGAAGATTGACCCGACGGAGCTCGCCGTCGGGCGGCGGTGCCGGGATCGGCATGGCAATGCCCCGGATCATGGCGAACCCGGCGCGGAAGATGAGGTAGCCGACGCCGAAGGCGATGACCACCTTGAAGAGCGTCCAGAGCACGTTGCCAAGGGTACCGCTTGGGCGCGGCAACCTGGCTGCCGCGCCACCAACGTCTGTTGGACTGGCTGCCTACATCCGCTCGGGTCAACGTCGCGTTCGCTCTGCTCGATCGCCCCCGGACCTCGCCTACATCCGCTCGGGTCAACGTCGCATTGGCTCTGCTCGATCGCCCCCGGACCTCGCCTACATCCGCTCGATCAGCGTCGCATTGGCCATCCCGCCGCCCTCGCACATCGTCTGCAGCGCGTAACGACCGCCGATGCGCTCGAGTTCGTTGAGCATCGAGGTCATGATGCGGGCTCCGGAGGCGCCGAGCGGGTGGCCGAGGGCGATGGCGCCGCCGTTCACATTCATCTTGGCCGGGTCGGCACCCAGCTCCTTCAGCCAGGCGAGCGGTACGGAGGCGAACGCCTCGTTCACCTCGAAGAGATCGATGTCGTCGATGCCGAGGCCGGCCTTTGCCAGCAACTTCTGCGTGGCCGGGATCGGCGCCGTGAGCATCATCCGCGGGTCCTCGGCGGCGAGCGTGAACTGGACGAAGCGCGCGCGCGGCCGCAGCCCGAGTGCCGCTGCCTTTTCCTCGCTCATGATGAGGATGGCCGCCGAGCCGTCGGTGATCTGCGACGAGTTCCCGGCGGTGACTCGGCCCTCGGGGAGGAACGCCGGCTTCAGCTTGGCGAGGGTCTCCATCGACGAATCGGGACGGATGCCCTCGTCCTTCGTCATCAACTCGCCGTCGGCGCCCATGACGGGATGGATCTCCCGTTCGAATCGCCCTTCGGCGGTGGCGCGGGCCGCCCGCTGGTGGCTCTCCGCGGCAAAGGCGTCCATGTCGTCGCGGGAGAGACCCCACTTCTCGGCGATGAGTTCAGCGGAGATGCCCTGGGGCACCAGACCACCAACCGGCTTGTAGCGCTCGGCGACGAGATCACCCATCGGCTTGCCCGGGCCGGACGCCACCGATGCACCCATC
>JANPDB010000691.1:0-2213 GCA_031431255.1 Acidimicrobiia bacterium
ACGGATCTCGGCCACGGTCTCCGGCGAGATCTCCTCGGCAAAGTTCACGCCGTGGATGGTTGCGCCGCAGGGGGCGTTCGCTGGCTCGATGACGATCGACATGGTGGAGCCTCCCGGTTCAGGTGGCGCCAGACTACGGCGAAAATCTCTCGGCTAGCCGTGATCGTGGAGGTGGTGCTCGTCGGGCGTGTGCCCGTGGTTGTGCGAGATCGCGTCATGAACGTGCTCGGCCGCATGATCGGATGCCTCATCTGTTGCGTCGGGTGACGCGCCGTGGTCGTGATGCTCGTCCACGTGGCCGTGTCGATGGGCGTGGGTGATCGGTACGTGGGTGTGGTCGTGGCCGTGGCGCTCCGTGAGGTGAACGGCCAGGCCGATTGCCATTAGCACGACGGCGGGGACGAAGAAGCGCCCAACGGGCTCGCGTAGCCACACCAGGGCGATGGCCGCGCCGACGAACGGCGCTGCCGCGTAGTATGCCCCGGTGCGGGCGGTGCCCAGCGATCGCATGGCCCGGATGTAGAGCACAAGGCTGAGCCCGTAGCCGAGGAACCCGACGACCATCGCCGCGCCGATGCGAGGGTTCGAGGGTAGGCGTCCACCGGTGGCGAGCCCGATGGCCACGTTGGCCGATCCGGCAACCACCCCCTTGACGGCGGCGATCTGTCGCGGGTCGCGAAGGGCGAGCGGTCGGGTGGCGACGTTGTCGATTCCCCAGCACAGACACGCGGCGGCGATAGCCAATGCGCCGGTGGTGAGGCCGAACCCGCCGCCCGGATCGATCGACAGGAGCGATGAACCGGCGACGATCACGAACATGGCGATGACGATGCGCCGGTCCGCATGTTCTTTGGCGATCAACCACGCGCCGAGGGCGGTGAAGACCGCTTCGAGATTGAGCAGTAGCGACGCGCTCGCTGCCGGCGTCGTCCGCAGCCCGATCATGAGCAGGAGCGGGCCGGCCATGCCGCCGAAGACCACGGCGAGCGCAAGGGGGCCGAGATCGGAGCGCTGCAGCGTGGCCTCCCGCGTCCCCGAGGGACGGACGAGCAACGTCAGGCTGAGGATCAGCCCGCTCCCGAGGTAGAGCAACCCCGCAAGCACCTGTGAGTTGACGCCCTCTCCGAGTCGTTTGGCGAACGGCGTCGCCGCGCCGAACACCACCGCTGCGCCGAGTGCGCTCCGGACGCCGGGTGACAACCGCATGAACGTCGACCGTAGTTCTCCCCGGGGCGCTTCGAGTGGCTCACCTACCCTCCCAAAGCCCGCTCGGGGGTGAACGGCAAGCTTGCATCTTATACCCCCGGGGGTATAAGTTGGAGCAATGTCAGATTCCGCTATGCCCGCCGCCGGCCGTTCCGCTCTCGACGATCCCACCCCGAAGGACCACTGGTTCGCCCGGCTCGGGCGCTTCGCGGCGCGGCGCCGCAAGCCAGTGATGCTTCTGTGGCTCGCCGTGGCGTTTGCCGCCGCTCCGTTGGCCATCACGGTGAACGGTGCCCTGTCGGGCGCGGGTTGGGAGGCCCAGGGTTCGATCGCCCAGAAGGTGCGAGATGAGCTCCGGTCCGACTTCCCCGGCGTCGGAGCGGAAGCGGCCGTCGTCGTCGTCCGGCAGAAGGCGCCGTTCACCGAGGACCCGACGGCGGTGCAGGCCGTGTTGAAGGGCTTGGCGGGTGCCGTGGGCGTGGGTGGCATGGCCGACCCGTTGGCGATGCCCGTCGACGCCGGGCTGATTTCGCGCGACGGCCTCACGGCCCTGATCCCGGTCCAGCTGAAGGCGAAGGACGACGCGCAACTACCCGAATCCGCCAGAGCGGTCATCGCCCGCGTCGCATCGCTCAAGTTGCCCGACGGCGCACGTGCGGAAGTGACAGGCGAGTGGCCGGTGTGGAGCGACTTCAACACGTCGAACGCGGAAGCGCTGCACAAGGCGGAACTGCTGTCGGGCCTACCGACGATGATTCTGCTGTTCATCGCGTTCGGGTCGGCGATCGCCGCCGGGCTCCCGCTGCTCCTCGCCGTCTCGGGCATTGCCGTCGGATTCGCCGGGCTCCACCTGGCAACGTCGATCACGCCGCTGTCGGTGTGGTCGATGAACTTCTCGATGATGATCGGCCTCGCCGTGGGCATCGACTACGCGCTGTTCATCGTGTCTCGCTATCGCGAGGAACGAGAGGACGGCAAGGACGCGTCCGAAGCCATGGCGTCGACAC
>JANPDB010000692.1:0-2631 GCA_031431255.1 Acidimicrobiia bacterium
GGGCTGACCTCCAGCGCCAACCGATCGTCATCCCAGGCAAAGTCAACCTCGACCACCTTCCCGCCGCCGACCGGCACCCTGTAGTTGCGTTTCCACCCGCCCAGCCCGGCATCGTCGAGCCATCGACCCACAGTCTGCTCCTTGCCGCTTCGGTGGCCGATGCCAGCCGATCGTGTGTCGAGCAACGCGACGAGAAGCCGTCGGTTTCGAATCGACGATGGCGCTACGGATTCCAGAGTTGAACGAAGGGTCTCGACACTCACTAGGCGATGGGCGAGGCAGTGGTCAAGGCACCGCTCGACGACGGCCGCGTCGACGAACCGAGGGAGCAGGAGCAGCGTCGACGCGGGCGTGGCCACATGGGTCGTCATCCACGACTGCCGCTGTGTTGAGCTCTGACGTATGGTGGCGATCCCACGCAGGGTCACCCTCTGGTCGGTCGGAATGCTCAGTAGCTTCGGTGCGTCGGGATGCAGGAATCGCTGAGGTAAGGGCATCTTGTGGACGACGGCGGCGGAAACTCCGGCGATCGTCGAGCCAGGCACCGCAAGAGATGCTGCGAGGATGCCTTGCATCGCGCTTGGCGGCACGGCGGCGAGGCGCATCACGCCCGTGTGGACGGGGACGAGCAGTCCGGCCTGTTGACGGCGTGAAATCGCCGACCTGTCGATTCCGCGCTGCAACGCCTGGTCGACGGAGATCAGACCTAACTGTCGACGAGCAACGCGGTGCAGCAGCTCGTCGATCTCGAAGGTGGAGTGAGCGCCTCGCATGGCCGCCCACTCTTGCGGCAGCGGTGTGACACTTCCGGCGGGCCGAGGATTCGGAAGTTTCGTAGCTCCCAGCGCTACAAATGTTCCAAACCCTCCACCACGAGGGGGAGGGTCACCGTGAACGTTGAGCCTTCACCTGGCGACGACTCCACCGTGATGTCGCCGCCCATCATCAGGCAGAAGCTGCGGCTGAGGGCGAGGCCGAGGCCGGTGCCGCCGTAGGTGCGGGTGGTTGACGCGTCGGCCTGGAGAACGCTTCGAAGAGCTTGTCGCGCTGTTCGTCGGTGATGCCGATGCCGGAGTCGCGCACGGCGAAGTGAATCGCTTCGGAGTCGTGGGTGACGGTGAGCGTGACGGAGCCGTCGGACGTGAACTTGGCGGCGTTCGACAGCAGGTTGAACAGCACCTGCTTGGTCTTCACGAGGTCGGCGTGCATCACGCCCATGTCGTCGGGGCAGTCGATGACGAAGTCGTTGCGGTTCTTCTCGACCATCGGCCGCACGATCGACTCGACCTCGTCGACGAGTGACTGGACGTCGAACGTCTCGAGGAACATCGTCATGCGGCCCGACTCGACCTTGGCCAGATCGAGGATGCCGCCGATGAGCGTGAGCAGGTGCTTGCCGGCCGACTGGATCTTGCCGAGGTCGGGGAGGAACCCGGTGGTGCCGAGGTCCTCGCACTCCTCGCTCAGTAGCTCGGCGTAGCCGATGATGGCGTTGAGCGGCGTGCGAAGCTCGTGCGACATGTTGGCGAGGAACTCCGACTTGTGCCTCGAAGCCACCTCTAGCTCCTCGGTCTTGGCCTGCAGCTCGGAGAACAGTCGGGCGTTCTCGATGGCGATCACGGCCTGGTCGGCGAACGTCTGCAGCAGCTGCTTCTCCGCGGACGTGTAGCGCACTTCGCCAAGCCGCTGGACGGCGACCGCACCCAGCTTGTCGTTACCGCTCACCAGTGGAATGCAGGCGATCGACATAGCGGACTCGCCGATCTGACTCAGGTGTACGGCGAAGACTGTACCTGCTTGCATACCGTCGCCGACCTTCACCGTCCGATACACCGCCCGGCCAAACTCGATTACTTGGGCGACACCCTCGAGCCCCTCGTCGGCGCTGGCCGCGTCCAGATGTCCGACGATCGCCGCCGGGACAAGGAAGCCGTCTTGATAGACGTTCAGCACGGTCGAATACCCACCCACCAGACGGTTGGCCTGTTCCGCCAGTTCCTTGAGCACGACATCGAGATTGAATGCGGACTTACTGATCGTCTGGAGCACGGCGGCGACAGCAGTCTGCTGCTCGAGGGCGGCGCTCACCTCGCGGTTGCGGTCCTGCAGCTCGTTGAAGAGGCGGGAGTTCTCGATGGCGATGAGAGCCTGGTCGGCGAAGGTCTGGACGGTCGCCTCTTCGCGATCGGTAAATGGCCGAAGATCCTTGCGCATCAACGAGAACACGCCAGAGAAACTCCCAGGCCGGGTGAGCGGCACGAGCAGGTATGACTGCGCCCGGATTCGCCTGACGAAAACGTTGGCGGGTTGTCTGATCGGGTCGGCGTCGTCGACGATGTCCCGCTGATCGATGTCCTCGATCGAGATATCAGCCCGTCGCGTCGCACCGTCAGCGCACTGCTGCACGACATGCGCCTCACCAACGAGAAACACCACGTCGTCGAGTGAAGCGATCTGTTTCTCGGTGAAACCATGGGTGGCCCCGACGTGGAAGCGGTCACCCCGCGCCTGCCACACGAGACCCCACTCGGCCTCGCACAGGCGAGCGGCGATGCCGAGCACTTGACTCAACACATTCTCGAGATCGTTGGGCGAGCTACTGATGACTTCGAGCACCTCGGCGATGGCCGT
>JANPDB010000693.1:0-9039 GCA_031431255.1 Acidimicrobiia bacterium
CGAGATCTCGACGCCCCGCCATCGGAACGTGCTGCCGTGGGGTCGAAGAACCACGTCCTCGGCGTCGGAGAGTCGAACCCCGGAGGTCGGAATCACGGCGGAATCGTTGAGCAGTGATCCGTACAAATCGTCGAGGTTGACAAATGCATGATCACTGTATTCCGGTACGAACAGCTTCGCTTTCGCACGGAAATATGCCTCCATCGTCCCGTGGAAATCCAGATGGTCCTGCGAGAGGTTGGTGAACGCAGAAACTTTGAAATGACAACCAGCGACCCGATGAAGTTCCAGCGCATGAGAAGTCACCTCCATCACTACATCCGTGACGCCTTCCGATCGGAGCGCGGCGAGGCGTCGGTGCAGGTCTGTCGCCTCTGGAGTCGTGCGCGTCTGCGTGAGCGTCCCGAGGACCGCGACATGTCGTCCGTCCTCCCGGAGGACTCCGCCGAGTAGATGCGCCGTCGTGGTCTTTCCGTTCGTTCCGGTGATGCCGACCAGGTCCAGCGACGCGACCGGATCACCGTGCACGATCGAGGCGACATGACCCGCGGCCTCGCGCACGTCGCGGACCTGAAGTTGTGGGACAGCGAGGCGCAGCGGACGCTCGACGAGGAGTGCCACAGCGCCGCTCGCGACAGCATCGCCGGCAAAGTCATGCCCGTCACGGCGAAGGCCCGGTATGCAGCAGAACATCGGTGACGGCAGGCCGGACACCTGATTCGAGTCGTGTGTGACATCGGCGATCTGGTTCGCTCTGTCGTCCAACGAACCTCCGGGGACGACCTCGGCCGCAGACCGCGGCAGTCGGCGTTCGAGTTCGGCAGCGAGGAGTGCGAGAGAGACCGACATAGGTGCACTTACGGGTTCGCGGCGTCCACGCTCGACACAACTCCGCCGCCCGCCACGACCACGGCGTTCGCCTGAGTCGAGGGCGCGTCAGAGGCCTGTGCTCCTGCTGCTGTGACAGTGGCAGACGAGGGCGGCGCCGTCGGAGCGACGGTGGCGCGTGGGCGCTCCGGCTCGCGGCGCGCCAGGTCAGGTGCGGTCGGGCGCGGGGCTGTTGTCGTGGCGGGGGCCGACGCGGCCGGGACGACCGTCGGTGCTGACGTTGTCGGTGGAGCGGTGCTCGAGGGCACCACCTCCGCGACCGGGACGGCCGTGGATGCCGCGGGCTCGCGGCGCGTTGCCGGGAGGACAGTCGCTGATGGCACCGTCGTGCCCGACGGACGGGTAGCGATGCTGGCCGCGGCGGGAAGCGCGTTCCGGCGAATCGTCGCGGCCCGCCAGTTCCCGGTCCGCGCGACTGCACTCATCTCCGCACTGAGCACCGTCGAGGGATCGGGCGAGAGCACGACCCGAGAACCGGCCGAAGGCGGAATCCTGTAGTGCTGGCCGGCCCATCGGGCCACTTCCGCGAATAGTGGGGCCGCCACGACTCCGCCGTAGATCGAGGTCTGCGGTTCATCAAGCACGACGATGACCGAGAGCCGCGGCGCCTCCGCGGGGAAGTATCCGGCAAAGCTGGCGACATAGGATCCGGCGCGATATCCGCGGCTACTTTCGTTGGGCTTCTGTGCCGTGCCGGTCTTGCCGGCCACGCTGTAGCCCTTCACGCGTGCGGCGCGCCCCGTTCCCTTGTCGACCACGTCGACGAGCATGGAGGTCATGGTCGCTGCGGTCGTTGAGGACACGACCGTCACCGGTTGTTCACGGAGCGCGATCGGCGTCTCCACACCACGATCGTCGACGCTCGACCGGAGCAGGCGCATGGGCATTCGCACGCCGCCGTTGGCCAAGGTGTTGTACACGCTGAGCATTTGCACCGCGGTCACCGATATGCCCTGGCCGATCGGGACGGTGCCGATCGAGGTCGAGGTCCATTTGTTGAGGGGCAGCATGATCCCAGCGGATTCGCCAGTGAAGTCGATCGCCGTCTTCGAACCGAGGCCGAAGCCACGGAGGTACCGGTCCAAGCGGGACTTCGTGAGTGCCTGGGCGACCTTGATGGTGCCGACGTTCGACGAGTTCACGAGCACGTCGCGAATCGTCCATCGCATCGTCTTGTGTCCCACGTCGTCTTTGAAACGATGGTTACCGACCCGGTACAAATCGGGAACGATCAGCGCCGTCTGCGGTGTGACGACACGCTCCTCGATCGCTGCCGCCATGGTGATGACCTTGTTCACCGAGCCCGGCTCATAGACGGACACGAGCGCGGTGTTTCGCCCCGTGGAGCGGACACCGCCGTCATCGGCGACCTCCATGTTCGAGAGCGCGAGGATCTCGCCGGTCTTCACATCGGAGACGATCACGATGCCGCCCCTCGCACCGGAGTCGGCGATGCCTTTCGAGTTCATTCCGTCGACCGCATACTGAAGCGACCGGTCAATTGTCGTCACGAACGTCCGACCGGACACGGCAGGACGCAGCGTCCGCTTGCCTCCGGGGATCTGCGATCCCCGCTCGCTACGTTCGCTTATGAGTTCCCCGTCACGTCCGGTGAGCTCGTCCTCGAGCATCTTCTCAAGACCAGAGGTCCCTCGTTGTTCGGTATCGACTCGTCCGACGATGGAACGGGCAAGATCGGACGCCGGGTTCTCGCGGCGGAAGCGTTCGGCGAAGTAGACGCCCTTGATCTTTGCCGCTTCGACCTTCGCTTTGAGGTCGTCGTCCACTCCGTTGACCAGGATCGCGTAGCGGGTGGGTTCGGCGAGCTTGCTCACGAGCCAGGAGCGATCGACAGCGTGCGGTGGAAGCTGAGCGAGAAGAAGGTCGGCGGTTGCCGCGGGACTCGCGACGAGTTGCGGATCGGCAATCAGGCGCCAGTCGCGCACGCTCATGGCGAGGGGCGCGCCGAACCGATCGAGAATGTCGCCGCGCTCGGCGCGGATCGTCGTCTCGCGGAGTCGTTGACGGTCACCGCGTTCGGCGAGGACGTCTCGCTGCACGATCTGCAGCTGGGCGGATCGCCCCATCATGGCGACCACGAGAAGGATCCCGCAGCTGTTCAGTCCGACCAGCCGGCGCCGCGAACGACGACGATCGACCGCCGAGACACCGCCGATCGTCGGATCGGCCTTCGTGGTCGGACCGCGCCGAGTGGGCCGGACCGGTGGTCGCTGCGCTCCTCCGGTCCGAGTGCCCTTTCCACCGCGCCGGCCGGGGGAGTTCCCCCCGATTCGTGACGGGGCCATCAGCGCCCTCGTGTCAGATCGGGAACCGTCGGGCCCGCGGTTCGCGTGGATGGCGGCATCGTCGAAGCCGTGGGAAGGAATTCGACCTCGGCGGCACCGACAAGTCCGAGCCGGTACGCACTGGAGACGACCTGCTCCGGCGTGTCGAGCTCGGCAACAGTCAGACGGAGGCGCTGGTGCTCGCGCTCGGCGGTGTCGACTTCCGTTCGAAGAACATTGAGACGGAGTTGACGGCTCGCCAGTTGCGAGTGCATCGCGATTGCCGCGAAGGCGATGAGCACCACGCCGCTCAGGAGCGTCCCGGCCAGCAGCATGCGGATTCGCCGCTTCCAACGATGCGAGCGAACAACCGGAACCGATCGACCCACATTTGCCCGGGCGGCCGGCACGGCGCGAAGGGCGGTCGCCCGACCGAGAACGCGGCGCGGCTCAGCGTCGCGTTCGACGCTCTCCGGCGCAAGGTGATCGAGAAGTGCGGTCGCTCCGACGGTTGCGTGTGCCCGTCCGGAGCCCCGGTCTGTCCGGTAACCCATTGCGGCGCCGGCGACGGACCCACCGGTCGTGCGCCGGAGCGTGGGGGCGACGGACGGACGTCGGGTGGCGCGATTCGCCACCGCGGATGCCGTCGACGGCATCGGGCGCGACGGACGGGTGACGGGAGCCGTCCGTTCCGGTCGCCACGCCGGGGCGCGTCCGCCAGAGGCGACGGAGGTCTGCGGACCCGGCACCCGGTGATGCGCCGCGGTTCGGCCGGACGACACGAATGGCGATGGCGTCGGGGCTGGCTCTCGGCGGACGTCCGGGTGGAACGCGGCCGGAAGGGGTCGCTGGCACAGGGCGAAGGCCTCGACCGGCGTGCGCAGACGTCGAGAGGCGAACAAGGAAGACACAAACGACCTCAGGTACGGGAAGGAGTGTCCGACCCGCCGAGTTTCTCGGGGCGAACGACGGACGGAGGAACAGGACCAACGGACGACCGGGTTTCACTTCGAGACGCCGTTCCGGGAGCGGTTGCGCCCGGAACGGCCCTCTCGAACACGCGCGCCACCGCACTGGCGGCTCGCGGGTTGGCAGCGACTTCCGCTGCCTGGGGTCTGGTGACCCCTCTTCGCACCATCCGGCCTCGGGGAAGGGCGCCGCAAACGCACGGCAGTCCGGAAGGGCACGAGCAGCCGCCGGATTCGGCGGTTCGAAACAGTTCCTTCACGATGCGGTCCTCACCCGAGTGGTAGGACAAGACGACGAAGCGTCCGCCCGGCGCCAGGGTGTCGAGGCCGGCGGTGATGATGGTCGCCAGCACATCGAGCTCATCGTTCACGACGATGCGCAGAGCCTGGAACGTCCGCTTGGCCGGGTGCCCGCCGGTGCGGCGGGTTGCCGCCGGGATGGCGTTGGTCACGACCTTGGCGAGCTGGCCGGTCGTCAGGACGGGACGGTTCGCCAGGATCGCTTTGGCGATCCTCCCGGCAAAGCGCTCGTCGCCGTAGATGCGCAGAGCGTCGGCGATCTCCACGAACGATGCTTCGTTCACGAACTCCGCCGCTGTCCGCCCGGTGCTCGTGTCCATGCGCATGTCGAGCGGCGCGTCGGAGCGGTACGAGAAGCCTCGTTCGCTCTCGTCGAACTGCACGGACGAGACGCCGAGGTCGGCGAGGATCGCCGTCACCGGCATCGCCCCGCGGACGCGAGCGTCATCGGCCAGGGCGAGGCCGAGACGGTCCGAGCGGATGTGCACCACACGAGCGCGGGAGCCGTACGGGACGAGTCGTGTGGTGGCTGCGGCCACGGCGACGGGGTCCTGGTCGAGGCCGAGGAGGTGCAGGTGCGGACATGCGTCGAGCACGGCGCGTGCGTGGCCGGCACCGCCGAGGGTGAGATCGACGAAGAGCCCGGGCGGTACAGGGCGGAACCAGTCGACGGCCTCGTCGCGCAGGACGGGAACGTGGGAGAAGCCTTCGGTGTCGTCACTGTCCACCGCGTCGTCCCGCTGCACCGGGTCATCGGCGACGTCACGCTGCACCATGTCATCGGCGTCGTCCCGCTGCACCATGTCATCGGCGACGTCACGCTGCACCATGTCATCGGCGTCGTCCCGCTCGACCAAGTCATCGGCGTCGTCACTGTCCGCCATGGGGGGCGCCTTCTCCCCGCACTTCGGCGCGACGGCGTTCGTACGTCTCGAGATCCCAGACCTCGAGACGGTCGGCCATGCCGATCAGCTGGAGTTCGCCGCGGTCGCGCAGAGATGCGTAGCCACGCAGGCGGTCGATCACGGGCACCCGGGACTGGCTGTCCAGGTCGACGGACTCCACGGTCTCCATGAACATGCGCATCGCCCACCGATCGGGGTCTCGGCCTTCCCCGAAGGCGGCAAGGTGTCGGTCGACCTCGACCTGGTAGGCCTCGGCCGTGAGCAGCTGGAGCTGCCCCTGGTCGCCCTTCGCGAAGTGCATCACGGCGCCAGCGTCGGCGCGGAACTTGACCGGGAGCACGAAGCGCCACTTGTCATCGAGCTTGACCCGGGCGGAGCCTGCCAACATGGTCTAGATCCCCACGATCCCGAACGGAGAACCGAGCAACACGACGATGACCGGCTGGACCGGCACGAGCACCCCGGCGTCGCTGCACGCTGCATTCGCGATGCACCGAACGCGTATGTCCTCCACCTGCCTCCCCATAGCTCCAGAACCTACCACCTAGCTCCACAGCGCCGCACGTTTGGTGACGCGCATTCAGCAACTTTTTCCCGCTCCCGCCCCCGACCAGCAAGAACACCCCGTTCCACCCGCCAACGCGACCCACGAGTTCATGCCCTCCTCCCCTCCACCTCCACTCGGGCCTCGCCGCCACCTCCTCGTCGCCCCCACGCCGACTGCCGTCGCGCAGGAGTGTGCCGAGGAGATCGCCCGCCGGGTCCGGAGTGCCGCACTTCCCGGCCGCCCGAAGATGGCGATTGCGTTCTCGGGTGGGACGACCCCGGCAACGATGTTCCGGTCCCTCGCACAGCAGATCCTGGGGGACCCCGAAATGGCGGCCGGCTGGGCCCGCACCCACGTCTTCCAGATCGACGAGCGCATCGCGCCCGACGGCGACCCCCAGCGCAACGCGAACGAGCTCCTCGCCCTCCTCCTTGATCCGACGGATGTCAGCGCCGCCCATCGTCACCTGATGCCGGTGAACAGCCCCGACCCGCCGTCGCTCTACGCACGAACCTTGGAGCGCATCGCCCCGCGGGGCCTCGATATCGCCGTGCTCGGACTCGGCGACGACGGGCATACCGCCTCGCTGGTCCCCGGCGACGCGGTGCTCAACGTCACCGATGCGCCGGTCGCGCTGACCGGCGTCTACCGCGGAACCCGCAGGCTCACCCTCACCCGGGCAGCCCTTGATCGCGCCGGCATCGTGGTGTGGCTGGTGACCGGGGCGGCCAAGGCCGAACCCCTTCGCCGGCTCATGGACGGAGACCGGACCATTCCGGCGGGTCTCGTCGGCGCGCCGGATCAGATCGTGTTTGCCGACCATGACGCCGCGGCGCTCGTGAGCGGCCGACCAGGGTCATGAGCCGAACGTCGAGGCGAGGTGCTCGGCGGGCGGTGTATCCCGGGAGCTTCGATCCACCGACCATTGCCCATCTCGCCATCGCCGTCGCCACGCTCGAGCAATGCCGCTGCGACTCGCTCACGTTCATACTCTCGCGGGCTGCGCTCGGCAAGGAGGACCGTTCGGACACCGTTGACGCACGGGCGCTCCACCTTCGGACACTCGTCGACGATCAGCGCTTCGTCGTCGAAGTCACTTCGACACGTTTCATCGCGGAGATCGCCCGGGGCTACGACGTCGTGGTCGTCGGAGCCGACAAATGGGCGCAGGTGCTTGACCCGAGCTGGTACGCCGACGAGACAAGCCGCGATGCCGCTGTCGCATCGCTCCCCCATGTGGCGCTCGTCCCCCGGCCGCCGCACTTACCGCTCGTCGCAGCACGCGAAGCAATGACCGTGCTCGAACTCGCTGACCCGACCCTGGCGGAGGTTTCCTCCACCGCTGTCCGCTCTGGACGAGCCGAATGGGCTGCGCGGCGGTTGTCGTGAGCCAACTCGAAACAGCGTTGTGTGGCGAGTTGGCGCCGAGTTGTCCGCTTGAGCGCGACGCCAAGTCGACAACGCGGCGCCAAGCCGCCACGGAAGTCGCGGCACCGGGCACCCGGACCGACCGGTACCGCACCGCGCAGATCGCATTGACCGCCAATGAGCGCCAATGAGCGCTGAAGCGCACAGGTAGCGCGCCGACTGGCCGTAGCCTCAATCGTCCATGGTC
Organism: Acidimicrobiia bacterium; assembly: GCA_031431255.1. Taxonomy (GTDB): domain Bacteria; phylum Actinomycetota; class Acidimicrobiia; order Acidimicrobiales; family JANYDT01; genus JANLQX01. The sequence continues at coordinate 7,509 of JANPDB010000693.1, forward strand.
CGCCTCGCCGTCGTCCGCCACGTCTACGACACGACGCCGGAGTTCGTCCTGATCCATGGGCTCGCATCGAACGCCCGGATGTGGGACGGGGTCGGCGCCGCCCTGGCTGACCGCGGGTACGCGTCCATCGCCGTGGACCTACGCGGACATGGTCGGTCCCCGAAGCCGCCGGTGCACGGCGAGGGACACGAGGAGCCGGGCTACGGATTCGATGCGGTCTCCGCCGATGTCCTGCAGCTCTTGGAGGACGAGGGCCTGGTGGACGACCGCCGGCCCACGATCGTCGGACAGTCGTGGGGCGGCAACGTGGTCGTCGAGATCGCGGCGAACCATCCGGGCCGCGTCCGGGCCGTCGCGGCGATCGACGGCGGCGTCATCAAGCTCGCCGAGCGGTTCCCCGATTGGGCCGAATGCGAGTCACGACTCGCCCCTCCCGACCTCGCGGGGACACCCGTCGAACACATCCGGGCGTGGATGACGAGCGCCCATCCGGACTGGCCGGAGAGCGGCATCGAAGGGTCACTCGCAAACTTCGAGGTGCGACACGACGGCACGATCGCGGCGTGGCTCAGCCGTGACCGCCATCTCGCGATCCTGCGGGCGCTCTGGGAACACGATCCGGTCGCCAGCTTCGCCCGGCTCGCGGTACCCGCCGCGCTCCTTCTCGCCGACAGCGCCGCCGATTGGAGCCACGACAAGGCGATCGGCGCTGCCGAGTGCGCCAACGCCAGCCCCGTGTCGGTCGACATCGAATGGTTCGCCGACGCCGACCACGACCTCCATGCCCAGCATCCGCTTCGAACAGCCGACTCGCTGATCCGGTTGCACGAGAAGACACACGCAGCGGCGCAACAACCCACCTCGAACACCGCCTCACGACCGGTCGCTCCGGTGACCTCACCAGAAAACGGCTCGACACCACGATGACGACTGCTCCTCTTCCCCGCATCCTCACCCTGATGGGCTCAGGTGAGACCGCACCCACGATGGTGAAGGTCCACCGAGAGGTCGTCGGACGCCTCGGAGTCGCGGCCAGGGCCGCACTGCTCGACACGCCCTACGGTTTTCAGGAGAACGCCTCGGAACTGGCCCAGAAAGCCGTGCAGTACTTTGCCGAATCGGTGGTGACGGAGCTGAGCGTGGCCGGGCTGACCCGCATCGTCGGCGGTGATCCGGTAGCTCTCGAACGCGGTTTCAACCTTCTGCGCGCGTCCACCTACGTGTTCGCCGGGCCGGGCTCGCCCACCTATGCGCTTCACCAGTGGACGGGATCACCGTTGCACACGATCCTGGCCGACAAGCTCCGCACCGGTGGCGCGGTCACGTTCGCCTCCGCCGCCGCCCTCACGCTCGGGCGCGTCACCGTCCCGGTGTATGAGATCTACAAGGCCGGAGAGGAGCCGCACTGGCTCGATGGTCTCGACGTGCTCGGTTCGATCGGGCTGCCGGTCGCGCTCATCCCCCACTACGACAACGCCGAGGGCGGACATCACGACACGAGGTTCTGCTATCTCGGCGAACGTCGGCTCCG
>JANPDB010000694.1:0-7184 GCA_031431255.1 Acidimicrobiia bacterium
GTGTGTCGGTCTGTTCGAGCGACTTCGACCGGTGCTCAAAGGAATTCGTCCCGATTCATTGATGTACACCGAGCCATCGGGCCACGCGCTCCGCAAGTCGATGGATCTCAACTACAACTACGACGAGCAGTGGCTGGTCACTGCGGTCAGCAATCCCTCGGTGGCGAAACCGTGGGGCGTGAAGAACGCAAAGGGCTTGGCACGCTGGATGAGCGATCGTGACGCGCTCTTGCCGAGGGGTTCGATCACCGCGCATCACATCGATTCACACGACACATTTTGGTGGCCGACATGGGGCAAGAAATGGCGTCGCGAGCAGTTCACCGCGACGCAGTTTCGGTTGCTCACGGTGATCTTCGGGAGCCTGCCCGGCCCATTCATGATGTTCACCGGCGGCGAACTCGGAATCGAGGATCTGCTCCCGATTCTGGCGAAGCTCAAGGACCGACGCGAGTGGCGCTACGGCGCGACGTCTTGGTGGATTGGCGACGAGGTTCCCGATTCGGTCTTCGGTCTGACTCGCTCGAACGTCGGCGAGAGCACGACGGTGTTGGTCAACTTCTGCGAGGCGCCGGTGGCGGTATCGACTCCCCGGCTCGCTTCGTCGATGCCCTCAAGCCCGACGATCTTGTACTCGATGGCGGGCGATTCGACATCGAGCGCTACAACTGGCGCATCGGGTGGATCAGCCGATCGTATGTTCATTGATGATCGAATCCTGCTCAGCCCGTTCAGTGCGCTCGCCTTTTCCGATCGCCTCCCGAGTGACTGATCAGGCTGTCGTGAACGTTGCCGTGGTCACCGGTGCATTGGGAGGCATAGGTTCTGCGACGTGTGACTTGCTGGCGTCGAAGGGATACAGCGTCATTGGGGTTGACCGCCGCGAGGGAAGCCTGGCGAGCGTGTCGAAGCTCTTTGTCGGCGACGTGTGCGACGAGCTTCTCTGGATCAACGTACGCAGCTACCTCGGTGAAACTCACGGACGTCTCGACGCACTCATAAGCATTGCCGGTCGCAACTACTTTGCGCTGATAGCCGATGCCGACCTTGCCGAATGGCGCTCCATGATGGAGGTCAATGTTTTGGGAATGGTCGCGCCGATCAAGCATCTTGTCGGCCTGCTTCGCAAGGCTGGCGCGCCGGCGATTGTCAATATGAGTTCGATCTCGGGCCAGATTGGCTCGGTCGGATACAGCGCCTACGTCACCACGAAGGGCGCCGTGGATTCACTCACCAAGTCACTCGCTCTCGAGCTGGGGCCAGAGGTGCGCATCAACGCCGTCTGCCCGGGTTGGATAGAGACGGCCTTCACTTCCGACGGTCTCAATCTCGCCATTGACCCGATCTCCTACCGACGTGACGTAGAAGCTATGCATGCATTGGGTCGAGTGGGCACTCCGTTGGAGGTCGCCGAAACGATCTGCTGGCTGGCCTCGCCCGCTGCATCCTTTGTGACCGGATCGATCGTGGTCGTTGACGGCGGCTACCTCATCAAGAACTAGGTCCACGATGTCGAACGACTCCTGTGATTTCCGCCTGCCACCCGAGGAAGAGCCGGAAGCGTATTACGGCACCGGTTTTCTTGGCGATCTCATTTCTCGACGTGATGCCGGGGCATCGCTTGCCGAATTGATCGACCTCCTTTGCCTGGCAGACATCACGCCGATCATCGAAGAACCGACTCGACATCTCCCGTACTACGTGCAACTCCTTACGGCGGACTTTCCAAGCACAATCACGATCGGCGAGGGTGCCCGGATCTATGATCGGTTCAACGACCGAGTGCTCGAGGAAATCCTCCGTGGCTCACCGATCGAGGGGAACCGCGATGCGCAGCGCCTGTTGCGAACCGTGTTCGCGATGAACGCGCACGGCGTGCTTGTCGAATGCATGAAGGGCGAGGACCCTGCGGCGCTGCTGGAAACCAGCCGATGTCTACGACGCTCTCTGCTCAATCAGGTAATGAACGATTCAATCGTGGGATGAACGACGCGGCGTCATAGGCTCGGTGGCATGCCGATCAGGGGAATTCAGTCCTACTTCGTCAGGCGACCGGAGAACCGGCGATGGCCGATTAGCGACAACACAATAACGACACCGAAGCCGAGTTGCGTGTAGTAGCCGTCAACGCCGACAGCAACGACGCCCGTCTGGATGAACACGACGGTGGCGGCGCCGAACAACAGGCCCCCGATGTGCCGCGACCTCCACCGACCGGGGTCCCACCGACGACCACCCCGGCCAATACGGGAAGGAGCAACCCTTCTCCCATTGTGGCGTAGTACGCCGAGTTCAACAGAATGGCGATGACCGCGGCAAACGCGCTGCAAATGCCGACGATGACAAAGGCGATCGCCTTCGTTTGCTTCAGACAAAGCCACCTCCGACGTTCTTCAGTGTTTCTGCCGGAGGCACGTTGGCGTAGTCAACAAGAATTCCGGCCTTCTTCGCCTGAATTGCGAGCGGCTGGATGGCTCCGTCTCCAGGGTGACCCATGAAGGAGATCGCGTCGGTCTTCTTGGCGATCTCTTCTCGAAAGCCCTGGACCATCTTGGGGAAGTCCCATCCCGATCCGACGATTGTCACGTTGGCGCCGGTATCGGCTGCCGCTCTGCGCGCGCCCTTCTCCAAGAGGTTGGAGAAGGCGTCGGAGGCACCGCCCTTGAAGTAGCTGATTTTGACCTTCGAACACCATCCTGAGCCCGCCGCTGGGGCGCTCGGTGCATTCGTAAGGGTGAAAGCAGCTGCAGTGAATCCGGTTGCTAGAACCAACGCTGTTGTTCGACGTGACACCTTCATAGTTCCCCCTGAGGAATGGGAGTGGCGCACTCGTCCAGCCGCTGAGATCCTGCCTCACCCCAAACGTCGGGTCAACTCAGAAATTGATTGCATGAATACTGGTCGTCAGGGCCTAGACATCTCTCGATAGGACATTCCATGCCACCGCAGACCTCCTTCACGTTTTACCTGGACTGGATCGTGTGCTCCCAGTTCGCAGGCATCTTCTGGGCGAAGGAGCACGGGCTGTACGAAGCCAAGGGACTTGACGTCAACGTGGTTCCCTGGCACGACGACGGCCGAACCGTAATCGACAAGGTCCTACAATCAGCATCCAGCGGCGAGTTGTGCGCAGGTTGCGCCGAAGACAACCTGATCGTTCGACGATGTGCCGACGATGGATCCGTCATGGTGTTCGGGGCGATGCTACAAGACACGCCGTTGGTCCTCATGAGCCGCCCGACACAGTTCATCAGATCGTTTGCCGACCTGCGTGGGAAGCGAGTTGGTATGCACGCTGATGGAATTCGAGTGTTGGAGTTGGTGCTCGCGTTGGAGGGGATTCTTCTGGGCGACCTCGATCTGCAGGAGGTCGGTTTCGACCTGGAGCACCTGCGAAGCGACCGTTTCGACGCACTTCAGGGCTACACGATGACCGAGCCGGTTCAGCTCAGCTCGTTAGGCGTCGACGTGGACGTCATGGCGGTCAAGCATCGAAGGTTGAAGCCCTACGCGCAGACCTATTTTTCCGAGACGACGCTTCTCTCGTCCCGCCCCGAACCGTTTGCGGATTTTCTGGGTGCATCCTCGGCCGGCTGGTTGGCTGCGTGCGCCCAACCCGAGGAGGCAGCGGCGCTTGTTTCGCGGTTGATGCACCAGAACCTATCGACAGGTGACCGACGCCAGGCAGAAAGTGATCGACGTCGGTCGCTCGATCGCGTGATCTCCTTGGTGGCCGGTCACTTGCCGCCTGAACGAATCGGATCGGTTGAAGTCGAACAGTGGAGGCGCAATCTTGCAACCTATTTCGAGTTCGGGCTGATCCATCGCCCGCTGGGCATCGAGGACGTTGTGTCCGAACTCGGCTGCAGGTCTGCGTAACCGATCAGGACAGCGGTCGGTCCAACGCTGCGTTCGCTGATGGCGCTGCGGAGCAGGGGCTCATGTGTGCGATGGATGTGGCCGGGCGATCGATGCCATCGCAATTGTTGTCTCGGCCGGCATCACCGCCAACAGACCAGCGACATCAGGCCCGGCGACGCGAACGACAGGTACCTCCTTCTTGATGGTGAATCCCCCAGGGGTGGGTGTCTTGTGAGGACCCTCGAACCCTGCCAGACGGCAGAGCCGAGGAGGGATCATCACCGAACCACTTCAACCAACCGCGGGACATGCGCCGGAACGACAGTGTCGCAACCGCGGATCGTCGCGATCGAGAAGTCAAGAAACGTCACGATCGGTGTGCTCGACGCGTATGTAAGCGCGCTTGGTGGTCGACTCGAAGTGTCGGTTGTGCGAGCAGGCCGTCGCACTCGCTTGCTCGGTGAGTCGACCACAGCTCGTGGGGGCTCTGCGAAATCTAGTTCGTTGAATGCGTTAAACCATCGTTCCAGGAAACGAGCTGACTCTGCGGAATCAGCGGAAAAGCCGACGGGAAAGACCCTGCTCAACGGAACCGAAGGACGCAAACCAACCGATGTCATAGCCTTTGCCAAGGTGAGGGTCGCGGGTTCGAATCCCGTCTTCCGCTCCAACGGAACCCCCTGCTGAGCAGGGGGTTTCTGCTTTTCACGTGGATGCGCTCGTTGTGGGTTTGCCCATCATGCCCATGATCTTGCCCATCAAGACGGCTCGTGGATTTGTCGAACACCTGTGTTGTGGATGGATCGATTCGACAGCGTGGCGTGTCGTCGTGGGAATTGCGGGTGTATGCCGGGACGAATCCCGACACTGGGAAGCGTCGCTACAGAACCGCCACGGTGGTCGGGAATCGCGGCGACGCCGAACGCGGCCTTGCGGAGTTGGTGTTGTCGGTTCGTTCCGAACGGTCGATCGGGTCCGCCTCGTCGGTGTCTGAGTTGTTGGAGGCGTGGTTTGTCGTGGCGAGCTGATCGTGGGCGCCGACGACGATCCGTCAAACCCGTTCAGTTGTCGACCGATATCTTCACCCGCAGCTCGGGACGATGCGGGTCGGGGAACTCACGCCGAGTGTGATCGACGCCGCCTACGTTCGTCTGCGTGTCTCGGGTGGCGGTCGTGGGCAGGGGCTGTCGTTTGGAACGCTGGCTCGTGTCCATGTGGTGCTGCGGTCCGCTTTGGCTCAGGCTCAACGGTGGGGCTGGGTGTTCGACAACCCGGTCGAGCGAGCCCATCGCATCAAGGTCCGCAAGACCGACCGGCAGCCCCCGACGCCCGATGAGGTGGCGACGTTGATTGGATGGCTCGCTGAACACGACGAGTTGTTGCACCTCTTCGTCGCAGTTGCCGTGTCGACTGGGGCACGGCGGGCGCAACTTCTAGCGGTGCAATGGGACAACATCGATCTCGCACGCGGTCGGGTTGCGTTCGTCGGTGGCTGGGTCGAAGGACCCGACGGTCCGGTGTTGTCGGACACGAAGACCTCGCGCCGTCACCAAGTGCAGGTTGACTCAATAACGCTTGCCCTACTTGCTCATCGTGCCGGTTCAGGGAAGGACGGGTACGTGTTCAGTGACGATGACGGCACGACGGCGTGGAAGCCGAACCGAGCGACGAAGTGGTTTCTGCGTGCGCTTGATGGTGCTGGGCTTCGCCGCTTTCGTCTGCATGACCTCCGCCATTTCATGGCGACCGAACTACTGCAGGCTGGTGTCGCGTTGGCAGTCGTGTCGCAGCGACTTGATCATCAACGAAAGTCGACCACGCTTGACTACTACGCGCACGCGGTGCCGTCGGGCGACGCGTACGCTGCGGACGTGATGCGGTCGATCATCGACAACGCCCGGGGAGCGGCGTGACGAACGTCCGCTTGCGGAATCCGCGGTGTCAGGGTAACCTGACGTCGTGAGTGTTCTTCTTGGTCGTTTGCCGTCCGACCCGTTGGATGCGTTGCGTGAGCTGACGCGGACCGAGGCTGAGCTGGGCGAGCTTCGTCGCCGGTTTGTCGCCGAAGCGCGTACGGCAGGGGTGTCGTGGGATCAGATCGGCGAGTCCCTCGGCATGACTCGTCAGTCAGCATGGGAGTACTTTTCCCGACCCGCCCGTGAATCAATGGCCGCACGAGCTGCAACCTCTTTGAACGAAGCCGACGCGATGCGCTTGGCAGTCGAAGAAACACGCGAAGTACGTCGTCGGCGTGCCCGCTGAGACCGTTCGCGTTGTTATCGACGCGAATGTGTTTGTGTCGGCGGCGATCGGGCGGGGACCATCAACGCGACTGGTCGACCAGTGGATGTCGGGCGAGGCGTCGTTCGAAGTCATCGTGTGTCCGAGGTTGATCGGCGAGATCCGCGATGTGCTCGATCGTCCGCGTCTGCGCAAACGAATTAGCGCCGAAGACGCCCGCGCGTTCGTCGCAACGATCTCGGCTCTTCCGAGCCAAGTACCAGACCCGTTGGAGATCGCTGTCGCGACTCGTGATGCCGACGACGACTACCTGGTTGCGTTAGCGAGAGCACACGAGGCTGTTTGGATCGTCACCGGCGACGACGATCTCCTCGAATGGGACGAGCAGAAACCTCGGACAATCGCACCCGCAGCGTTCGAGCAATGGTTGATCGAACGGTCTTGAAACTTCGCCGGGGCCGTCGGCCTCGAACTTGACACGATAGTAAGCGCACGTACGTAGACCGCTCTGCGAACTGCCTTGACTGGGGTGTATTTGGTGGACAAAATGTGGACGCAGGAGCACGCAACCGCAGGTCATGGACTGGCTGGACAGTCATCCTCACGTTGCCAAGGTGAGGGTCGCGGGTTCGAATCCCGTCTTCCGCTCCAAGTAAAACCGCAGTTCAGGCACCCTTTCGAGGGTGCCTGATTGCCTTTCTGGGGCTCTGTCGTGCCCATCATTTCCGTGTTTCGTGCCACTTGCGTTCCACTTGGAAAAACGTCCGACGGCAAGGAAGGGTTCCAGCCGGACTATTCCGGTACGAGGTCGATGACGGTGCCCGTGTACCTTCTGGCGGTGCAATGGGACAACATCGATCTTGCACGTGGTCGGGTTGCAAGCGTGATTGGGTGGGTCGAAGGACCGGACGGTCCGGTGTTGTCGGACACGAAGTCCTCGCGCCGCCACCAAGTGCAGGTTGACCCAGTGACGCTTGCTTTACCGGCTCATCGCGCCGGTTCAGGGAAGGACGGGTACGTGTTCAGTGACGATGGCGGCGTGACTGCATGGAAGCCCCTTGCGCAAGCCTCGATGTCAGGGT
>JANPDB010000695.1:0-2302 GCA_031431255.1 Acidimicrobiia bacterium
GTACAACCCGATCAGCCGCTTCCTCACGGAGATACCCGAGGGCCTCATCGTCAATGTGGGTGAATCGAAGCGCAACGGTCCGTCGTGGTCTGGTCCGTCAGGTGGATTCGGCGGAGCCGCAACGGGTCGCAAGTGGAACGAAGAGTGGAAGGCCCGTCGCGATCGTGACGGGAGCCTCGACTCCGACGACACGTCCGGCCGGGTGTTCGGTGGCGGCGGGCGCGGTAGTTCCGCCCACCGCGAAGACGTTGTCGACGCCGCGCTGCGTGCCTCGAAGCGGGACACGCCGGCGGCGACGACTGGCGCCGAAACGCTTGGCCTCACGGCCGGCGACGTGATCGTCCACAAGCGCTACGGCGAAGGACGCATCGTCGAACTGCTCGGCAGCGGCGACAAGACCGAAGCCGTGGTGGCGTTCCCGAGTTTCGGCGAGAAGCGCTTTCTACTCGCGTTCACGCCGCTGAAGAAGGCGTGATGGGCCTCGCCAATACCTCACAGTTCACGGATACGCGCCCCCCGCGCGTAGTTTGCAAGCGCTCGGAGGTCGTTGAGGTCCGTGGTGATCACCAGGTCACGTTGTTGCGCTGCGTACGCGACAACAAGAGCATCCACGGGATCGGCGAGGCCGCTTTTTGCACAAAGGACGCCCGCGGCACGGGCGAGATCAGCGTCCGGAGCAACGAATCGGCATCCGCGCAGTGCTTGGCCGAGGCGGGCCTGACGCCGGCCGTCTCGCCACACTTCGGTCAGGACGGGCGTCAGGACGACTGGGATTACCTGTTCCCTTCGGGCCAATTCAAAGACCCCCCAGAAACGACGGTCATCTCGGTCGGCGGCGATGAGCGCTCCCGAGTCGAGGATCAACGAAGGGAACCGAAGCGCCGCCGAGCACGAGCGAGTTCGAGTTCGGTGATCGCCCCGTTGTCCTTTTCGAAGGCCGAGACCGCCTCGGCCATGGCTCGGAGTTTGAGCTTCTGCTCGGCGGCTTCGTTCAGCCAAGAGGACACCGAGACGCCATCTTCGCTCGCTGCCTGTTCCACTGCAGCGAGGACATCGTCATTCAGTCCGACCGATCGCTTTGTCACGGTACGCATGCCAAGCATTCTGGCACGTTGCTACCGGCGGGAGCAACGGTCGTCTAGAGCCCGGTGGACATGAACCTCGAAGGCACCCGCACGCTGACCATGCCGGCCGAGGGAGTCGTTGCGCTGCAGACCGTGATCGGCATCATCGACGACCACGCACTCCACGCTGATCCGTGGGTCTACGCGTCGCTGACGAAGACACTTCAGGAGAACTCCCCGGTGTCCACCGGTTCCGAGGGTGATGAGATCTCGATCCCGCTGTCGATGCCGGAGGCGGACCTGCTCCTTCGTGGGCTGTCCTTCACCGAAGCCATGAGCGTCGAGTTGCCCTGGTACGAGATGGTGATCTTCACCGTGCAGTTCGTCGGTGATGCGCTCGTCGAACTCTGGACCGACGCCGAGTGGCTGGCCTACCGGGACGGGCCCCGGTAGGCACACCCGGGAAGCGGTCAGTGAGCCGACATCGCCACCGGGGCAGCGTCGGTCGTGGTTCCCGACGAATCCGACGGCCCGCCGCCGTTGGCCTTGTTGTGGCGCTGCGAGGCAATGATCGCAATCGTAAGTGCACCGAGGATGATGGCGAGGGAGATGAACGTGTTCATGTGGTACCAGTGCGCGGCGATCATCTTCGCCCCGACGAACACCAAGATGAACCCAAGTGCGTGGGAGAGGTAGTGGAACTTCTCCTTTGCGTCGGCGAGCAGGAAGTACATGGCGCGCAGCCCGAGGATGGCGAACGCGTTCGACGCGAAAACCAGATACGGCTCGCGGGAAACAGCCAGGATGGCAGGCACCGAGTCCACAGCGAAGACGAGGTCGGTGAGTTCAACCACGACGAGCGCTACGAACAGCGGCGTCGCGACACGCTTGGCGTTGATCCGCGTGAAGAACTTGTGCCCGTCGAGACTGTCCGAGACCGGGATGAACCGTCTCACCAGCGCAAGCCCTTTGGACGCGTCGCCCGCTTCCTCGTCGTTGCGATGACGGATGATCTTGACGCCCGTGAACACGAGGAACACGCCGAAGATCAAGAGAACCCACCAGAACTTGGCGATCAACGCGCTGCCAAGGCCGATGAAGATCGCCCGCATGGCAAGCGCTCCGAAGATGCCCCAGAACAGCACCCGGTGCTGATACTTCAACGGCACCGCCATCGCGGTGAAGAGCATCGACCAGACGAAGACGTTGTCGACGCTGAGCGCCTTCTCGATCACGTA
>JANPDB010000696.1:0-3058 GCA_031431255.1 Acidimicrobiia bacterium
GCGGCGAGGTATCCCATCATCGAGATGGCGTCGAAGCTGTACGCCTCGGCGACCCAGACGCAGTCGAGGCCGACCTTCTCGAGGGCCGAGACTTCGTCGGCCGTCCCCTTGATATCGCCGGCGTAGTTGAGCATCACGCTGAGCTTCATGAAACGTCCCTTTCGGAGGTGGAGGAGCGAGACGCTACGTCCGCCGACGGATGGACGCCCATTCGCCATCGGGCCGCCGCTCGACCGCGAGTCGGCACGGCAGGTGATGACGGAGAACCAAGGCGGCTAAGGGCGGACCCCCGCCGCCGCCGGTGCGGGCATGAACGAAGAGGACGCGGCGCGGAGCGCTTCGGCCGCGGGGATGGCCCGGCTGAAGAGGAAGCCCTGCCCGTACGAATAGCCAAGTGCCAGCAGCGACGACCGTTCCTCGTCGGTTTCGATCCCCTCCGCAACGATGGTCAGATCGAGCGCTCGGCCGATCTCGTCGATCGCGGAGAGCAGGGCCGTTGCCGAGGCGGCATCGTCGTGGAGGGCTCGCACGAAGGTGCGGTCCACCTTCAGCAACTTGAAGGGGAACTTCGAGAGCACACCGAGCGACGAGTAGCCGGTCCCGAAGTCGTCGAGCGCGATCCGCACGCCAATGCGGGCGAGTCGCTCCAGCCGGATCAGCGCCGTTTCCGGATCGCTCATGACCGCGCTCTCCGTGATCTCCAGGACGAGCTGTTCCGCCGGGAGCCCGGTGGTTCGCAGAAGTTCCTGCACGGTCACGAGCAGCTGGGTCGTATCCAGCTGGCGCGTCGATACGTTGACCGAGACGTACCAACCGTTGGCCTTCAGAAGCGGCGCGGCCTCGGTGACCGCTCTGCGCAGCACCATGTCGCCGATGACATCGATCAGACCGCTCTCCTCGGCGATCGGCACGAAGTCCCCGGGATAGAGGATCCCCTCCGTCGGGTGGGCCCACCGAACGAGTCCCTCGAAACCGCGCGCCATGCCATCGGCGAGGTTGACGATGGGCTGAAGCCAGACCTCGAACTCCTTTCGCTCGATCGCGCCCCGGAGGTCGGTCAAAAGTTGGAGTCGCCTCGCCGAGCGTTCGTGCATCGACGGGTCGAACCTCACCGAGGCCGTGCCCGAATCCTGCTTCGCTGCATACATCGCCACGTCCGCGTTCCGCAGGAGATCATCGACCGTCGACGCGTGCCGGGTGTCGGCGATGCCGACGCTTGCGGAGAGTTCGAGCAGGTTCCCTTCGAGGGCCACCGGTTGGCTCAGCTCGGCGACAACGCGTTTCGCGACAAGCCCGGGATCGGCGCCAGGTTCCACGAGGATCGCGAACTCGTCGCCCCCAAGGCGCGCCAGGGTGTCCTCGACTCGCACGATCCCGCGCATGCGGTCGGCGAAGATGCGCAACACCTGGTCCCCCGCCGAATGACCGAGAGTGTCATTCACGGCCTTGAACCCGTCGAGGTCGAGAAGGAGCACGGCCACCGTGTGGTGGTGCGCGGCCGCGATCTCGACGGAACGCTCGAGGGTCGTGCGGAACAGCGCGCGGTTGGCCAGGCCGGTGAGCGGATCATGGAACGCCTGGTGGAGGAGTTCGCTCTCGAGACGGCGCCGTGAAGTGATGTCGCGTGTCGTCGCGATCACCCCTTGGACCACCGGGTCGTCGAGGTGATTGGCGAGGTGGATCTCCACGTCCCGCCAGGTGCCATCGGCGTGGAGGAGTCGGTCGTGCACTGCTTCGGACCGGCTGTTCTCCTCGAAGATCCGCCGGTAGGCGTCGAGGGCCTCGAACGCACCCTGTCCGGTCAGCAGCTCGTCGATCCTGATGTTCTCCAGTTCTTCGGGCCGCCACCCGAGCACCGTGGTGAGCGAAGGAGTGTGGTCACGGAACCGGTAGTCCGGGCCGACCACGGCCACGACGTCGGTGGAGTGTTCGAACAGACCTCGGTAGTAGACCTCACGCGCCGTGAGTTCTTGGGTTCTCTCGGCAACGCGCCGGTCGAGGTCCGCGACCAATCGGTGGTTCTCCACGACCATGAACCACTGGTGCACCAGATGGACGGCGATGAGCGCTCCCGCAATTGTCAGCAGCGTCGGATCTGCGATGCCGGGACGCAGGCGGGGTAGGGCGAACGCAAGCGCCGACGACGACGGGAGGAGCCAGAGCGTCCATCGGAGCCGACTCCCCCGACCGGTCGGGAGGCGGGTTTGGGGAACGGTGGTCGGTTGCGTCGCGCCCAGAGCGAAGAGCGCGTAACCGATCATCGACAACACCAGGGTCATCGTCGGGCGATCGTTCGAGGCGCCGGGCTGCAGACGGTCGACCGCGACGATGACTTCGGCCACGAAGATGGCCGCAGTGCCGCCGGCGTAGCTCATAAGACTGGACCGCGCACCGGGCGGTGTCCGCATGACGACCTGCAGGGCATACGCCGCAATCGCCGCGGCACCAACCGGTGACGCGACAAGAAGGAACTTGTCGACGGACCCGAGCGCAGACGCGGCTACGAGATCGCCGATGGACACAACCCACGCTGTGACACACACCCCACCGGCGATCAGGATCGCTTCGATGGCCTCGCGGATGCGTTGGAACGTGGGAGATCCCTGCGCCGAAAGGAGGAAGAGCGCGCCGAAGGCGGCGCCGCCCGCGACAACAGCAAGAGCCGCGCCGGCCGAACGCCATACGAAGTTCGAACTGAACCCGGTTCCGTCGCGCAGCACGAATGCCCCCAGGGACACCGAGCACAGGACCCAGCCGGTCGAACCGTCGGCCTTCGCCAGGGCCTCCTTTTGGGCGCGCCAGACAACGAAGGAGAGCGCGACAAGCCCGACGACCAGGCGGATGCTGGTCGGATTCACCACCACGTGCCCCGCGAGGACGGCCCCGAAAGACGAGGGGAGTCGATGCAGCGGTGACCCACACCCTTCGTCCTCCCTGGTTCGTTCCGATCCACAGCCACGGCATCGACGCCCGGCATGGGTGAACTCGATAGGTCGTCCGCACTAACCACGGCCTTCCGGTGCGAGCGCCGCGTTTGGTGCCCGGCCACGCGTCCTCC
>JANPDB010000697.1:0-2112 GCA_031431255.1 Acidimicrobiia bacterium
TGTGACCCCCACCACCACTTCCTCCACGACAACAACCTCTACATCGACCGACAACCCGGCCAACCCACCCTCATCCGCCGCAAATCCGACGGATCCCTCTACGCCGGACCATGAACAAACCGCCGAACCGTCAGCGCCAGACAACTAATCGATCGATCCCGCCGCCACTACCCACTGGCATTGCTGTTCCGTGACCGCGCTGATGAGGTCGAAGTCGGCGTCGTAATGGAGCACGACGAGATTGAGCGCCTCTGCCGCGGCGGCAACAAGGAGGTCGGGGATCTTGCGGCCGCGTTGGCTTCGAGATGCGAGAAGGCGTTGGACTTGCAGCGAACGAGTGACGTGTTGGGTGGTCGTGTCGACGAGATCGAACGACCCAAGAGCCGCCATGAGTCGATCCCATTCCTGCGCGTTTCGGGCAGAGTAGCCAATTTCGAGATCGCAAATGGCCGGTCGGGCGACGCGGCCTGCTTGGGCCAGCGGCTCGACGATGGCGCGTACGGTCGGGTCGCCGAGCCGTTTCAGCACGCTGGTGTCAACGAGGTGGGTTAGCGCCACGCATCTTCTCGATCATCGAGGGCCGCCGTCGCGAGAACGTCGAGCGCGCTGCTGATTCTCACCGCACGTTCCGCTGTCGCCCGTCTCAATGCTTCGTTGACCGTGTCCTTGATGGTGCTCGTGCCGAGTTCGGCCCGCGCCGCGCTCAATGCGTCGTCGTCGAGATCAACCAGGTGCTTCGCCACTTCGTGAGTATATACAGACGCCGAGTCGTATATCCAGATTCTGCCCCGCCATCGCTCACTCCTGGTTCGTGGGAGAACCGTGGTCGTACAGCCGGGTGGAGGAACGTCTTGAGGATTGCGTTGCGTCAGATGCGCAGACCGGCCCAGCGTGCGACGTTGGCGAGCACGGGTCCGGGGTGGTCGTAGGACGCCACGAGGAGACGGTGGTAGAGACACTCCTCGGCCGACCGAAGCACCACGTCAGGATGCTCCGACCGGTAGGTCGTAGCCTCTTCCTCAGTGATCTGCGCGCGTAACAATCGGGGTAGCAGATCAGCAGTGCCGCTTCCTTCGTCGAACTGCTCCTTGCGGCGCCACACGATCTCCGACGGAAGCATGTCTTCGAACGCCTTGCGCAGCACCCACTTCTCCACGATGGGGTCGCCGGTGAGCTTGAGCGACACCGGAATCCGCTGCGCGAGCTCCACCATCCGTAGGTCGAGGAATGGGACCCGCCCTTCGATGGAGTGAAGCATCGTGAGCCGATCGGCCCGCTGCAGGTTGATGTCGTGGAGCGTTGTCACGGTGCGCCGCAGCTCCGCATGAAGCGCCACGGGATCGGTGATCGAACGGTGGTAGGTGTAGCCGGCGAACAGTTCGTCGGCACCTTCACCGGTGAGGATCACCTTCGTGTGCTGCGCGGCGAGACGAGCGGTGAAGAACGTGGGCACCGCATTGCGCACCAGGTCCTGGTCGAAGCTCTCCAGGCTATGGATGATCGCCGGAAGTGCGGCGAGCACCTCGGCTTCGGTGATGACGTATTCGTGGTGGATCGTGCCGAGGTGGTCGGAGACGAGACGGGCCGCGGCCAGGTCAGTGGAGCCCTCGACCCCGACGGAGAACGTGTGCAGCTCACCAAGATGCTGTTTGGCCACTGCCGCAATGATGCTGGAATCGAGCCCTCCGGACAGGAAAGCACCGAGGCCGACATCACTCATGCAATGGCTCACCACCGAGGCCTCGAGCGTCGACCGCACCTCGCGGATGTAGTAGTCGGCCGAACGTTCCACCGGGGCGGTGAACGGCACCTCGTAAAACGTATGTACACCTATATCAGAGACGAAGATCGTCCCGGGAGGGAACTCCCGCACTCCCGGGCAGAACGGCGCAAGCGCTTTGATTTCGGACGCGAACCAAAGCTGACCGTTCTGCTCGGCCCAGTACAGCGGCTTGATGCCGAGCGGATCACGACCGAGGACCAGTCAGGTTCCGTCGACGATCGCGAATGCGTACATGCCTTCGAGATGGTTCACGAGAGCGGCGCCGTGACGCTGGTACAGGTGCAGCACCGCTTCGCTGTCGCTGCCGGTGCTGAACACGTGGTCGACCG
>JANPDB010000698.1:0-6375 GCA_031431255.1 Acidimicrobiia bacterium
TAGCTGTGGCGAAAGAACGTGGTGAGCGCGAAGAGGAAGACCTCGTCCGGCTCTACCTTACCGATATCGGGCAGTATCCACTGCTGACCAAAGACGATGAAGTCCGTCTTGCCCAAGCCATCGAGGAGGGCAAGAAAGCCGGCATCCAGTTGGAGGCCGGCGGGAAGGATCTGACGACGGCGAAGAAGCGCGAACTGAAGAAGATCCATCGTGCCGGCGAGGATGCCGAGCGCACCTTCGTGCAGTCCAACCTTCGCCTCGTGGTCTCGATCGCCAAGAAGTACCAAGCCTCTGGTCTGCCGCTTCTCGACCTGATCCAGGAAGGCAACCTCGGCCTGATGCACGCCGTCGAGAAGTTCGATTGGCGCAAGGGCTTCAAGTTCTCGACGTATGCCACCTGGTGGATCCGTCAGGCGATCACGCGTGGCATCGCGAACACCGGCCGCACGATCCGTCTGCCAGTGCATGCCGGCGACACGCTTGCCCGCTTGCAGAAGGCTCGCTCGCGCCTCGAGCTCAAGCTCGGTCGCCAGGCCACGCTCTCCGAACTCGCCGCGGAAGTCGAGATGCCCGAGGACAAGGTGACCGAGGCACTTCGCTTCGCGGCTGAGCCCCTGTCGCTCTCCGAACCACTGCGCGAGGACGGCGATGCCGAACTCGGCGACGTCGTCGAGGATCGTGGCGCCGAATCACCCCTCGAGATGGCCGCCACCGCGCTGCTGCCGCAGGAGATCATCAAGCTGCTCGGTCCGCTCGACGAGCGCGAGCGCGAGATCCTGCGTCTCCGCTTCGGTCTCGACCGTGGCGAGCCGCGCACGCTCGAAGAGGTCGGCGAGCACTTCAACCTCACGCGTGAGCGGATCCGTCAGATCGAGGCCCGCGCCATGTCCAAGCTGCGCCACCCCTCGTCGGACACCGGCGCCCGGGATCTGCTCGCCGTCTGAGCCAACCCGGTTCGCCGGGACACATGTTTCGCCGATCGGGGCGTCTGCTTCTGCGGGCGCCCCGATCGCTGTTGTGCCACAGACGCACGTGGAAGGCGCCCCTCAGACCCCTGACGAACGGATGAGTCGGCGGCAGAGCGCCGGTACGTCCGGTGGCTGCACGGTGGCGGTGCGGAGCAACGCGTCGAAATGTTGGGCCATGGCCAGGACGTGCTCATCGGACGTGAACACCAGGTACGTCTGGCCGACGTAGAGCGCGGCCCGGCGCAGACCGAACACGGTGACCGGTGCGGCATAGCGCGACCGTCCGTCGTAGAGGAACCAGCGGAACGTCGGATAGAGCTCATCGGTCAGCTCGGCAATGCGTTCGAGCTGTTCGCGTCTCGAGGTGGACGGAAGGCGGTTCCAGATGCCCTCCCCCCGGGCGAAGCCCTCGAGCGACTGCACCGAGCTGCAGCACTCCATGTCGGCGTCCGGCCTCCGTTGCCAGTTGAGCCCGGTCGTCGTTGTTCCGAGGTCACGTTGGAGGGTGCCTGCCGGCGTCCCCGCGGCTTCGTAACGGATCACGTCCACGGTCTTGAGGAGATCGGGCAGGGTCGAGGGGATGTAGCGGATCTTCGATCCCCGGGCGTCGGCGAGCCATTCGACCAACCGGGCGTCGTCGGGGGCGCCGGCGTCGCGCTCGATCATCGGCTGACGGTCGAGCACGTCGGTCTGGCCGGGGTTGTCGGACCGCAGTCCCAAGAGCCAGTCGACGGACACGTGGGCATGGCGGGCGATCGCCACGAGGGTCTCGACCCGGGGAAGCCGCCGGTTGGTCGGCGAGAGCAGCTGGGTCAGGGTGGTGCGGTCGATCTCGAGCTGTCGGGCCATGGCGACCCGGGATCCGTGGACGTCGGAGACGAGCTCGCCGAGCCGTTCCCGGAACACTTCGAGGGTCGACTGTCGTTCCAGCATGCGTTGTGTCTACCGCATACGAGGTGGAATCACCACATTTGCGGCATTCTGTGCGCTTCTGATGCGGAATGTGCGCAAGTGCCCCTGGACTCACGTTGCGTGATGGTCGAACGTAATGCGTAAGCAACCGTCCATCTCCCGTTCAGCCAGGCAGCATGTCGAGCAAAGCCGGAACACTTCCCCATCGCGACACCACCTTCTCGGGTCGCGCCACCAGGGTGGAGTGGCCGACGGTCGGTCTCGGAGTGCTGATCCTCGGTCTCTACGTCGCTATCACCCTCGGCCACCGCCACCTGCCCGCGATGGGCCTGATCGTTGCCCTCGCCGTGATCTCCGGATGGTGGTCGTCGTTCCAGCACGAGGTCATCCACGGTCATCCGTTCCCCTCGGAGCGCGTCAACGAGGTTGCCGGCTCCTTCGCCATGAGTGTGTGGATCCCGTTTCGGGTCTACAAGTCCCAGCACCTCCGTCACCACCGTGACCCGCTTCTCACGGACCCGTTCGAGGATCCCGAGAGCTTCTACTGTGACGCCGAACGGTGGCGTCGGGCCAACGTGGTCGTGCGGTCCGTCATGTGGGGCAACCGCACGTTCCTCGGTCGGATGATCATCGGTCCGCCGATCGCCCTCGTCCGGTTCCTCGGCAGCGAGTCCGCCCGGCTGCGTCGTCGAGAAGGCACGGCGTGGAAGGACTGGACCGTCCACCTGGTATGGGTCGCGATCACCTGCGTCTGGGCGTTCGCGATCGCCGGCGTGCCGGTGTGGGAGTACGTTCTCGGCTCAGTGTGGTTCGGAACCTCGGTCATCCAGATCCGGTCCTTCGCCGAGCATCTCTGGCAGCCGGAGAGCTCCGACAGGACGGCGTTCGTCGACGGGTTCTTCCCCTTCGGCCTGTTGTTCCTGTTCAACAACATGCACAACACCCACCACGCCAGGCCGACGGTGCCGTGGTATCAACTGCCGCGGCTGGCCGACCATCTCGGTTCGCGCGCCGCCGCCGACGCTGGAGCCGGCTACTACAAGGGCTACCGCGAAGTGATCAGGTTGTACGGGGTGAAGCCGTTCTGTGTTCCCGTGCATCCCTCGACACCCGAGGGGTCCGCGCTGCTGGCCGCCCGGTACGGCACCGCTCCCGGCTCGGTCAGCGCCGGTTGAGCGGCGTGGTTGCGAATCCGGGGTCGGCGGTGATTGCGTCGCTGCCGATGTACGACCTCCCAGAGATTGCCGGCCATACCGACGCGCTCTGGGCGGAGATCGCCCGCCACCTGAGGGGTCGGGGCGTGGTGGACGTTCCGTCGAACCTGGTGCGACCGACCGTCCCCCTCCGCGACCACTGGGTGGAGCCCGGGCTGCTGCTCTCGCACACATGCGGTTATCCGCTGGTTCGTGAGCTCACCGACGCGCAGCATGTGCTCGGCTCGTTCGTCGTCACCGGTGGGAGCCCGGATCGGCCGGGCTGGTACCGGTCGGTGGTCATCTGTCGAGCCGACGACGCGCGCGCCGCGGACGGCGTCGCGGCGTTCAACGGTGCGTCGATGGCGGCGAACGACATCGGATCGCTGTCGGGGTGGGTGAGTCTCGGTGTGGCCCTCGCCGATGCCGGGATCAGGCCCGGCCCGATCACGTTCACCGGCGCTCACGCCGTCAGCATCGCGGCGGTGCGTTCCGGTTTGGCCGATCTCGCGTCGATCGACGCCCATTCCTTTTCGCTCTTCTCGGCGCATCGCCCGGCTGCGGTCGAGGGGTTGCGAGTGATCGGTCATGGTCCGGAGGTGGCGATGACACCGCTGTTCACGGCGCACGCCGAACACGTGCCGGGGCTGCGCGAGGCCGTTGTTGCGGCGATGGACGCGATCGCTCCCACCACACGAACGGCGCTGCAGATCGTCGGGTTCGTCGCAGGCGGTCGTGAGATGCACGGCCAAGTCCTGGGGCTCGCGGCGAAGGCGATGGCGGTGATGTCGAGCTCGGGCGATGATCTTGACCCGGCTGCGTCGTGACCGACGGTCTCGTCATCGGCGGGGATCCGTTGACCATCGCCCAGGTCGCAGCAGCGGCGCGCGACCCTCGGGTCGGCGTTTCGTTCGCCGAGGGTGTTCCGGAGCGCCTCCGTGCGAACAGCGTGCTGGCGACGAGGATCGCGGGCGAGCATTCGCTCTACGGCCGGACCACCGGCGTCGGGGCGAATCGCGACGTGGTGGCCGATGACCGGGACGGTCAGCACGGCCGTCGACTCCTTCGCAGCCACACCGCGGGATATGGCCCCGTTCTGCCCGACGAGGTCGGCCGAGCGCTCGTGATCGTCCGCGCCCATCAGCTCGCAGCCGGCCGATCGGGCGTCGCCCCGACGGTAGCCGAGGCGCTGATCGACGCACGACGTCTTGGACTGGTGCCGGTGGTGCGCCGCCACGGAGGCGTCGGCACCGGCGACATCACCGTGCTGGCCGAACTCGGCCTCGCTCTGCTGGGCGAACGACCGTGGTCCGACGGAACGACACATGCCCTCCTTGACGACATCGACGCCTCCGGCGCTCTGCCGCTGATGAGCTCGAACGCGCCGACGCTGGCGTTGGCCGCGCTGGCCCTCCACGATGTGCAAGCGCTCAGTACCGCGATGCTCGTCGTGGCCGCGCTGTCGGCACATGCCGTGCGCGCCAACCCCGAGGCATGGTCCGTCGTCGGCGCGTCGTCGCGTCCGCATCCCGGCATGGTGCGCGTGGGTTCCGTGATGAGGTCGCTGATAGGTGACGCCGGCTACCGGCCGGGTCGCTTGCAGGACCCATTCGCCTGGCGCTGCCTGGTCTCGGTGCATGGAGCACTCTCCGACGTCCTCGACCAGGTGCGCGTCACCCTGGAGATCGACATCGACGCGTCGTGCGAGAACCCGCTCTACACCGACTCGGGCAGCTGGCACCACGGAGGGTTCAACCACACCGGGTTGGCGCTGGGTCTCGATCAGCTTCGGCTTGCGTTGGTGCAGGCTGCTGGTCTCTGTCTGTCGCGTCTGACACACGTGAACGATCCGGTGATGTCGGGCCTTCGGCCGTTCCTGTCCGAAGGACCCAACGGCAGTTCGGGGACCATGGTGCTGGAGTACACCGCAGCCTCGTCCTTGGCCGATCTGCGGCAGTGGGCCGCTCCGGTCACGCTCGGTCACACGGTGATCTCGCTCGGCATCGAGGATCACGCGTCGTTCGCATGGCAGGCGGCGATCGCCACGAGGTCATGTCTGGTCGCGCTGCGGACGGTCATCGCCTGTGAGCTGGTCGCGGCGCTCCGCGCGGTCCGCTGCCACGGAGACGTTCGGTCCGGGACCGTTCTCGCGGCGCTCCTGGACCGGTGTGCATCGATTCCCGACGAGGCACTCGATCACGCCCTCGTCGATGATCTGGGCGCCGCGGATGCCCTTCTGGATCAGCTCGGCGACGTCGTGACGATGCCTTCAGCCGCAGAGACCCGTTGAGCCGGGTGTGGCAGGTGTGCCGTCGACCGCTCCCGCCGCTTTGGTGAGGAGCTGGGCCAGCTGCGAGCGTTCTTCGTCGGTCAGCGCGTCGATGCCGGGAAGCGACTGGGAGATCGCCTGCTGGAGCGACTGCAGCGCGGTCGCCCCCGCTGAGGTGGTGGCGATCAGCTTGATCCGCCGGTCCGCCGGGTCAGGGCGCCGTTCGGCGAGGCCACGCTCTTCGAGCCCATCGACCAGCGTGGTGACGTAGCTAGGGTCGAACAGCATCGTTGCCGCCAGTTCCTTCATCGGCCTGGGGCGCCCGAGCAGACGCAGGATCAGCGCTTGTGGCGGAGTCAGCCCCAGGTCGGCGACGCGGCGCGCGAACACGCCGCGCATGACGTCGCTCACCGTCCAGAGGGCGGTGTCGAGGGGGTCGTGGGGATCCATGGCGGAAAAGGTTTGCTAATGTCCAGCTTCGGCAATGTCCAACTGTTGGACAACTACAAGGAGCATACGTTGGCCACCAGTCCCACCGCCACTGCCATGGTCGAGGTCACCGGAATCGCCAAGTCGTTCGGTTCCACGAAAGCGCTCGACGGGGTCGACCTGACCGTCCCGGCGGGCACCGTCCTCGGTCTGCTCGGCCCGAACGGCGCCGGCAAGACCACGCTCGTCCGCATTCTGGCCACGCTGCTCATACCCGAAGCCGGGACGGCGCGCATCGATGGGATCGACGTCGTTGCCGATCCGCAATCCGTGCGTACTCGCATCGGCCTGGCCGGCCAGTTCGCCGCCGTCGACGAGGTGCTCACCGGACGCGAGAACCTCGAGATGGTCGGACGTCTCTACGGGCTCACGAAGATCGAGGCGCGGTCGGGCGCCAACGAGACGCTCGAGCGGCTCTCGCTGACCGACGCCGCCAATCGTCAGGTCAAGACGTACTCGGGAGGCATGCGCCGTCGTCTCGACCTTGGCGCTTCGCTGCTCGGGCGTCCCCGCCTCCTGCTGCTCGACGAACCCACAACGGGCC
>JANPDB010000699.1:0-2340 GCA_031431255.1 Acidimicrobiia bacterium
GACTGGGAGATCGATGTCCTCATCAACAACGCCGGTGCCGGCCAGACCGGCCCGCTCGCCGACGTGGCGATCGATCGCGTGCGTCGACTCTTCGAGGTCAACGTCTTCGGAACGCTGGCGATCACCCAGAAAATCGTGCCGCAGATGGTGGCCCGCAAATCCGGTCGCATCATCATCGTCTCCTCGATCGCCGGAGTGATGGCCGGTCCGGCGTTCGGCCCGTACTCGATGACCAAGCACGCCCTCGAGGCACTGGGGAAGACCCTGCGTGCCGAGCTGGCCGCGGATGGCGTCGACGTGACCTTGCTGAACCCTGGCCCCTACAACACCGGCTTCAACGACCGCATGGCCGACTCGATGTGGGAATGGTTCGGGGCGGACTCGGTCAGCGCCGGGTCGACCGAGCTCTTCGCCTTCATGCGCACGATGGTGACGACGAACCAGATGGATCCGGCCGAGGTCGTCCAGCGCATGGTTGAGCTCGTTGAGGCCGAGACGACCACCGAGAACAACTTCGTCCCGCCGGAGATCCGAGCGCAGCTCGAAGCCAGCATCGCCAACTGATCAATCACCCACGCCTCGACGACCGGCCGGGGACTGGTCTGTTCGTCGCGGCGTCGTCGGAATCGTGCCGTGGATGGCGAGGTAGCCGGTCTGCTCATCGCGGTTGAGCGTCGCGTAGCCGTCCACGATCGCGAGTCGGTCATCGATGGCGACGACCACCGTGGCCAGACCGTCGGCACCCTCGGGCTGGGGAGCCTCGACGGTTGCGGAGAATCGCAGCGATGTCGGGCCGCCTTCGACGAGAAGCTCACGCGATGAACCGGTGTCCACGCGCTGAAAGGCGGCGATCGCTTCGAGGCAGCCGAACCACGCGGCTCCTTCCACCGGGTCGTCGTACCGGTCGAGGTTTCGGGTGACCAGCTTGACCGGCGTCCCGAAGACGTGTTGCTGGAGAGCCGAGCGCAACGACGCGTCCAGGCCGTGTTCGGCCAGCGCCGCCGGCCGGAGCCGGGTGACGATCTGACGGAGATCGGCGATCGCCGCTTGGAGGTCGACCGTCGCACCGGAGAGGTCGGCATCAGTGACGTCGGGGGAGGAGTTGCGCTCGTGTCCGTTCATTGGATCTGAAGCACCGTCGTTGGCAGCGAGAGCGGACTCGAGTTGCCCGAGGGCGCTCTCGATGCGCTGCTGTGCCGTTGCCCGAATGTCGGTCTCCACGCGACGCCGCTCCTCTTCGGCAGCGGCGAGAAGGCGCGAGCGCGAGCGGACCAGGTCGGTGGCGCGTTCGTCGAGCACACGGTGGCTCCGCCAACCGATGGCGCTGATGAGCACGACCAGTCCGGGAATGAGCGCCAGCAGCACGGCGTCGATGACCCGTTGATCCACCCGGTCGGCTACGTGGACGATGCTCGCGAAACGGCAGATCGCCGTGACAACGACGGTCCCGATGGCGCAGATTGCGAGGAGCTGACGCCCCGCTTTCGGAGCGAGGTAGGCAACTGCGATCAGGGCCGGCGGAACGCCGGAGAGCGCCTGCACCGGAAACGAGATCGGAGCAACGATCGCTCCGAGCAGCGTGAGCGGCCAGACCGCGACGTTGACGAGCAGAACAGCCCGTTCGACGTCCCCCGCCGCTGACCATCGTCGGGCGAAGGTCAACACCACGGCGTAGCCGAAAGCCGTCGCGGCCATGACGAGGATCCACGGCGACGGCTCGGTGACCCAGATTGCCGCGACGACGACGCCCATGACGAGACATAGTGCGCGGTAGGAGGCGAGAAACGAACGCAGCAGTGCCAGATCCCGGTGTCCGTCAAGCGAGCTCCGCGACTCGAACGAAGTTTCAGCGACGGTCATCGTCCGCCAGCGGAATGGTGCCGACGATGCGGCTCCCGTTGGGCGAGCTCGTCACTGCGAGCGTCCCTCCGACCGCCTCGACGCGATCGTGCATGTTCCGAAGACCGCCGGCCGCCGGACTCGTCAGAGACACGGTGAAACCGGGACCGTCATCGGTGACGGAGAAGCGAAGGAACCTGCCCACGTCCTCCAGGTCCAGGTCGATGTGTGGCATCGGACCGGCATGTTTCTCGGTGTTGACCATCGCCTCGAGGCAGCAGAACCAGACGGCTGCTTCGATGTCGGGCCGGTACCGGCCCAGCCCACGAAATGCCACCGACACGGGGGGGCTCCGCCGGGCGACGGCACTTCGAAGAGCAGCGGCGAGCCCGAACTCGTCGAGCACCGCAGGCCGAACGCCGTTGACGAGATCGTGCAGATCGGTGATGGCCTCGCGCAACTCGTTTCGGGCGTCGACGAGGAGCGAGGCCGCTTGGGCGC
>JANPDB010000700.1:0-2466 GCA_031431255.1 Acidimicrobiia bacterium
GCGCCATGCGATCGGGAGGCGGCAGTAGAGCGAGATGAGCTTCGGTGAGACCTGTCGGTGGCTCTCCATCGAATATGGGAGGAGCCGATCGACACACTCGATCACATGGAAGCCGCGCAGTTCCATCGCTTCCTTCAGCGAGCGCTCCGTCAGCGGAAGGCGATGGTCGAGGAAGTCCCAGTACTCCTTGAGGCAGTACCGCATGTTCGGTCCCATGGCGACGAGCCGCCCTCCGGGTCGGAGCGACTCGTGGGCCTGGGCAAGCACGTCCAGAAGATCGGCGGCGGAGCCCAGGTGTTCAAAGAAGTTGCTGGTGAAGACGGCGTCGAGCGAACCTGCGGCGATGGGCCACGGCGCAGTCGCGTCGATCGGGAACAACGTCACGTCCGTCCCCAGATGGACCTTCGCGTCCGGGTTGAGGTCGATGGCGAACTTCTCGTCGGCATCGATGTTGTTGATGAAGTCGCCGTATCCCGCGGCGAGGTCGAGCACCCGCTTCGGACGGCCGAGTCGGTTGCGGAAGAGGTCGTCGACGAGGACCCGCCAGACCCGCTGCCGGTAGGGCAGCACCTTGTCGAACCGGGCCCGGTAGACCTCCGCGAGCGTCTCCGGCGTAGTCATCCCCCCATGGTCCGTCAGCTGTTCAACGGGGTCTGGGGTAGAACGATCAGTCATGTCGGATGCTCCCGTCACTGACCCGGACGCACCGGAAGGACGAGGTCATTGGTTCGAGGACCTTGCCGCGCACATGGGTCCATCGTATTTGCGCTATTCGTTCACCAAGGGGACGGCCCAGGAAGTGGCCTTTCTCGCCGAGGTCACCGGGGTCCGACCGGGGGACCGGCTGCTCGACGTCGGCTGTGGGCCGGGACGTCACACGCTGGCGTTCGCCGAGCTCGGGGTGTTCGCCGACGGTGTGGACATCTCCCAGACCTTCGTCGATCTCGGAGCGTCCACCGCTCGGGAACGGTCACTGCCCGCCACGTTCCGGCGGTTGGACGCCCGGAACCTGGACATCGTCGGGGAGTACGATGTTGTGCTCTCACTGTGTCAGGGGGGCTTCGGCCTGCTCGGTCGTGACGCCGACGGCGCCGCTGACGGGGATGTCCTGGCCCGGATGGCGCGTGCCCTCAAACCGGGTGGTCGTCTGGTCCTGAGCGCGTTCAGCGCGTATTTCCAGCTCCGCCACCTCGAGTCGAGTGACACCTTCGATGCGGAAACCGGCGTGAACCATGAGACCACCGAGGTGAAGGACGCCGCCGGCCGGGGCAAAGCGGCCGACCTCTGGACCACCTGCTTCACCCCCCGGGAGTTGCGGTTGCTGGCCGAACGGGCCGGCCTGACCGTGGATGCGGTGTGGTCGGTGACCCCCGGTTCGTACGCCAGGAAACGGCCGATCGTCGACCTACCCGAGTTCCTCCTCGTCGCCCATCGGCCGGCTGGTTGAGCCTGTTCCGGGGTGGTTCGAAGTCCGCGGGCGGCGCTGGTAGCGTTGCTCCCCTTCGTACGAATCCCCGTTCGAAGGGTCGCGCCGGCACGGGCGATCGTCCCGAGCGATGTAAAGGCAATACCTCCTATGACTGATATGGCAACCGCAATGGAGACCGAGGGTCTCTTCGGTTCCTTCGACGAGGCGGGTAACTACACCCCCCGTCAGATCACCTTCAACGATCTCAGCACCAGCTTCGAAGATCTGATCAACGGCACGATTGTCGAGTTCGACGATGGCGACATCGTCAAGGGCACCGTCGTCAAGATCGACAAGGACGAAGTCCTCCTCGACATCGGCTTCAAGTCCGAGGGTGTCATCCCGGCTCGCGAGCTCTCGATCCGCAACGACGTCAACCCGTCGGAGATCGTCTCGCTCGGCGAGGAGATCGAAGCCCTTGTCCTCACGAAGGAAGACAAAGAAGGTCGGCTCGTCCTCTCCAAGAAGCGCGCCCAGTACGAGCGCGCCTGGGGCACGATCGAGAAGATCAAAGAGAACAATGGCGTCGTCAAGGGCCTCGTCATCGAAGTCGTCAAGGGCGGCCTCATCGTCGACATCGGCCTGCGTGGCTTCTTGCCCGCGTCGCTCGTCGAACTCCGCCGTGTTCGCGACCTGCTGCCCTACGTGGGTCGTGAGGTCGAGACGAAGATCATCGAGCTCGACAAGAACCGCAACAACGTCGTCCTCTCGCGCCGTGCCTGGCTCGAGGAGACCCAGAAGGAGCAGCGCGAGGACTTTCTCGCCAACCTCAAGCCGGGCGAGGTCCGCGAGGGCGTCGTGTCCAGCGTCGTCAACTTCGGTGCGTTCGTCGATCTCGGCGGCATGGACGGCCTTGTCCACGTGTCCGAGCTGTCGTGGAAGCACGTCGACCACCCGTCGACCGTCGTCACCGTCGGCGACCGCATCACCGTCCAGGTGCTCGAGGTCGACTACAGCCGTGAGCGCATCAGCCTCTCGCTGAAGGCCACCCAGCAGGA